>CAZYUK010000231.1:0-2694 GCA_964650675.1 uncultured Candidatus Bathyarchaeia archaeon | reverse complement strand
GTGACCCAGATGCCGGACTACGTGAGACGGTGGCTGATAACGGTGACCCTGAGCCCCGTGACGGTCCTCCAGCCGGAGGTCTCCGACGTGGAGGTCCAGCTGCGGGTCGAAGGCGAGACCGTCCAGAGGTGGACCTACACCTTCCCACGGGAGAAGATATCATACCTGAAGTTCCTGAACAGGGACGTCACCCTTAGAGCCAATAACACCGAGGAGCTCAGGGACCTAATCCTGGAGGCTGCTGCAGTGCACGGGGGCGAGGTCGAGGTCACGTTGACCGGCAGGGTCAGGACCCACCTCCTCTGGTTCGAGACGTGGCTGCCTTTCACGACGACCCGCTACCCTCTGGTAACTGTGCCACACCTCAGATACGTCTCCTCCCAGTGGAGGGACCTCAACGGAGCCCCGGCTAGCTCCGTCAATTCAGGCGAAAGCGGCTACGTCTATGTCAGGTTGGATAACCCGACCAGGATCCACTCCATAAGGGAGAACGTCACCTGCACATTCTACAAGGAGGGGCGGCTGGAGCCTGTGCTGACCGTGACCAAGGAGGTCGGCGTCGCGGCCGCCACCGAGGCGACCTACACCTTCCCGTTCACATTCGACGAGCCAGGCACCTACAGGTATGCCCTCAGCGTAGAGGACGGGCTCAGCCTAGACGAGGACAGCTCCCCAAGGCTGTCGGTTGAGACCTGAAAACCGATCAAGGCTTCAGTTAAAAACCATACCTAATCACCAGGCCGGCCTCAATCCTCGGCTGCCCCGCAAAAAAACACAGGGGGGTACCTTGTATTGGCGAATATTTTAATCATTAGAATAATTGACAGCGTCGCAGGAAGCAGGGGCATTAATATGCATGGCAACTTGATGTGCAAAAAACGTAGGGGGGTACCCCCGAATGGATGAAAAAGGGGTCATTCGGAGGGCCGACGGGCAGCCTGCCTGCCATGAGGCACTGAAAAAGAGCAGGGGGCACCCATTTCGGGACCGAGGTGGGATCAGAGGTACGTCTTGAACCACCGGACTATGTGGTTCAGGTTCTGCTCCCTGTGCTTCGGGGCGCCGCTCCGGCTCAGCTCGTGGTTCTCCCCAGGGAACCTGACCATCTCCGTCGGTACTCCGAGGAACTTGAGGGCCGCGAAGAGCTGCTCACCCTCCTCTATGGGGCACCTGTAGTCCTCCTCGCTGTGTATGACCATCGTGGGCGTCTTCACGTTCCCCACGTACCTCATCGGCGACTTCGCCAGGTACTTCTCCTCGTCCTTCCAGGGGAGACCACCCATCTCCCACTTGCCGAAGGTCCACCCGATGTCGCTGCAGCCGAAGAAGCTCAGCCAGTTGCTTATGCTCCTCCTGGTGACGGCTGCCCTGAACCTGTCCGTGTGGGTGATTATCCAGTTCGTCATGAAGCCGCCGTAGCTGCCCCCTGTGACTCCGAGCCTACCCGGATCAACGAAGGGGTATTTGCTGCAGATATAGTCGATCGCCTCCATGATGTCGGCGTAGTCCTGCTCGCCGTAGTGCTCGGGCAGCCCCGTCTGGAAATCCTCATCGTAGCCCCCGCTGCCCCAGGGGTTGATGTATGCGACGGCCCAGCCCTGGGCCGCGAGGAGCTGGAACTCGTGCATCATCGCGTTCCCGTACGCGCTCCTGGGCCCCCCGTGGATCTCCAGCACCAGCGGGTACTTCCTGCTCTTCCTGAAGCCCGGGGGCCTCATCATCCACCCCTCGACCACATGGTCCGCCGAAGAGGTGAACTCGAACCTCTCGTGGCCGACGATGTCCGTCTTCGCCAGATACTCCTTGTTCAGGTTGGTCAGCTGCCTCGGCTTCCCGTCCCTGAGCACCCAGAGCTCGGGGGGCACCGTCGTCTTCAGCGTCGTGTAGGCTATCACGTCGTTCTTCGACACACTCCAGGCCTCGACGCCGCTGTCGACCCCACCCAGCACAGACTCGGCCTTCCCGCAGGCGGCGGGCACCCTCTGGAGATAGGAGACGCCCCTGTACGTCGTGAGGAACATTATGTGGCTGGCGTCCGGCGTCCAGGCTAAGCCACCCGGCGAGGCCACCCTGACGTCGCAGCTGAGCTTGTTACCCACATCCTGCTTGAACTCCTGGGTGAGGTTGATCGAGGGCCCTCCGCCTACAGGGACCAGCCAAACGGACTGCTTGGTCGCCCCACCGTGGGCGTAGTCGTGGCCGGCGTAGGCGATGACGTCCTTCAGCGGGGAGGGCTTGAGCGCAGAGATCGAGCGCGGCCCGTCCGTGAGCTTCCTCGGCTCGCCCCCCTTCAGATCGACTGAGTAGAGGTAGTCCTCGCCCGTTATCTCCGCGTCCTTCTCGAGGTTGCTGATGAGGGCGATGGTTGAGTCGTCTACCCACTCGGCCGCGTCGACGTCGTACTCCCCCTTCGTCAGCTGCTTCGGCTTCCCACCCTTCACGGGCACCATGAATATGTGATGGCGCCTGCCGTCGAAGTAGCCCTTCCCGTTGAACCTGTACCCTATCCTGGTGATCATCTTGGCGTCTCCCTCGGGCTCCTTCTCCCTGTAGTTGGAGGCGAACATGATCCTCCTGCCATCGGGGGACCACTTCGGCGCCTCGACGCCGCCCTCCATCTCCGTCAGCTTCCTCGCCTCACCCCCCGCGAGGGGTATGACGTAGAGCTGTGGCTTCTTCTTCTCACCCTCCTTA
>CAZYUK010000230.1:0-2711 GCA_964650675.1 uncultured Candidatus Bathyarchaeia archaeon | reverse complement strand
TCGACCATCTCCTTGAGCTCGCGGACGTAGGAGATGCCTATCGTCTTCTGGCCCAGGATGACGTGCATTATGATCTGGTCCTTGCCGTTGGTTAGGAAGTACACTATCCTGCCATCCTCCTTCGCCTTCTTCGTCTGGGAGAGCTTCCTGTACTTTATGATGAGTGAGGCCCGCTTCTCCTCGATGGATTCTTCCTTGCTCAATCTTGTCCAGCTCCTACCTCGCCTTGACCTTCTTCACTATGGGTGCCCTGACCTTCCTGAATATCCTGTAGCCGCAGTACGGGCACCTGAACGAGATGTACTTCTCCAGGTCCTCGTAGTTGACTCGCCTGCCACACTGGACGCACTCATACACAGGCCCCTCCGAGGCCTCCGGCTCCTTCTTCTCCTCGACAGCCAACGGCTTCAACCAGCACAAATAACTTCAAACGCTCTCATTAAAACCTAGCGACTGGCCGGCGCAGCGTAGACCATCCTCTCGGAGGCGACGCTCGTCACCTCGACATCGATCACTTCCCCTCTTTTAAAATCGCCCTTCAGAAGCGCGACCGGGCCGTGAAGCATCGGGTAGGCAACGAAGTACCTATGATCCCTCTTGTACGGCTCGGCGACGACGACCCTGATCCTCCTCCCGATGAGGCCCCTCTTCGCCTCGAGGTTCACAGCCCTTGCCGCCTCGTAGATGCATCTGCTCAGCGCATCATTGATGTAAGGCGCCCCTGACGGCTCCCAGTAGAACGCGGACATGGGCAGTGATTGGAACCTATACAGGATGATCCTCTCAGCACCTGCTTCCCTGGCCCGAGCCATTGCCCTGATAGTGTCGTCGACGGTCTCGGTGTTCTGGCCTGGGAGTCCGTGGATGAAGTACACGTATGGGCTGAGACCTCCTTTCCTGAGACGCTCAATCGTCGTCAGCGTCTCCGTCGGAGTAGAGGGCCTGCCCAATAGATTGCAATGCTTCTCAGAGCCTGTCTCGAATCCGATGTCGACAGATGTCCCAGGCAGGTATTCACCCAGCAACGCGGCAGCACGACTGGTGACGAGGGAGGCCTTGAGGTTTTCAACCATGATCGAGACCATTCCCTCCGACACGCCCGGTAGCTCGGTGAGACGAGAAAGTAGCCTCTCCAGCTCATCGTAGTTTGGCTCGGGCTGCCTGGGATCGGTGAGGGGCTCAGGCTCGACGAGTAGGTCCCTACCGTAGTCGAGGAAGTCGGGGGCGCTCAACACGATTCTCTTCACGCCCTCCCCGAGGAGCGCCTCGACCTCATCAACTATGTGCTCAACGGACCTGCTCCTAGGCGGACCGAACAGGCTCGGCACGGAGCAGTAGCCGCAGCCAGGCGGTATCCCCTCATGGCAGTAGTATCTCTCCTCGAGTCCACCCTCGATGCAGGTGCCACAGCCGTCGCAGGCGCTCCCGATGTTGCCGATGCGGGCCCTCCTGTAGTTGCTGCATCCCCTGAGGACCTCGATGTAGACCCTGGCTGCGAAGAATAGTGAATAGCCTCCGACCGTCCTGGTGGACGGCCTGTATTCATCGTATTCTTTCCTCCTCATGTACGGCCTAAGCTGGTTTGAGACCGGCTTGTCCCCGTCGATGTATGCGATTCCCCTGATGTCTTTCAGGTCTTCCAGCCCTGGGAGAGCGCCGTCCCTGAGGCCCCTGTTTAGTAGCTCCTCAAGTGTCCGCTCACCCTCCCCGACAACTGCCAAGTCGCATCCCGTCTTGGTGAGTGCCCTCTCGGGATCCGAGGCCACGGGGCCTCCGAGGATCGCTAGGCCTCTCCTACGCCATCTTTTGGTCACGGCTCTGATCGCGGGTATGTCTGCCGTCATGCCGCTGAGGAGGAGGATGCTATACTTCTCGAGTGGTTCCTCGCCAGATAACACGCGTTTAGCCTCGGCGATCCTCGCCTCCAGGCCGTTCTTCTCGAGGACGCCTGAGACGGCTCTGGCCCCCGCCCCTATGGCGTCCCTCGTGGCCCTCCTCTCTCCCCTGCCCGAGGCTGTCGCGTCGACCACGAGGGCTCTCATGGTGAGGGCTGATCCACGGCGTGTGATAAGTGTTATCAGCTGAATAGTGATAAGAACCACGTCGGAGATAGCTTAGTGGGAAGGTCGAACCTTTGGTCGATGTCCCCCTCACCCTGGTGGCCGCCGTCGTCTACTCCTTCATCGCCTCCTACCTCTTCATCCCCCTCTTCAACAGATTCATGAAGGCGACCGGAATCGTGGGGAGGGACATAATGAAGGCTGACAGGAGGATCGTCGCCGACATGGGCGGCCCCGGCGTCATCGTCGGGTTTATCCTCGGCATCTTCCTATTCATCGGACTCGAGGTCTTCACCCTGGCTGGGCTGCCAGGGCTAATCTATATCCTCGCGAGCCTCAACACCATCCTGATAATCACCCTCATAGGCGTCTTCGACGTCCTCACCGCCCTGATGAAGCAGAAGGAGAGCGCGGGGATGTTCGAGAGGCTCAAGAGGAGGGGGATACCCCCATGGATGTACTTCCTGATCCCGCTGCCGGCGGCCGTCCCCCTCGTCGCCGTGAACGCCGGCGTGAGCTACATGACGCTGCCATTCATCGGCCGCGTGAATCTCGGGATCCTGTATCCCCTGGTACTCGTCCCGCTCGGCTTACTCTGCTGCACCAACGCCACGAATTTCTTGGCCGGATTCAACGGCCTCGAGGCCGGCA
>CAZYUK010000229.1:0-2716 GCA_964650675.1 uncultured Candidatus Bathyarchaeia archaeon | reverse complement strand
CCATCACCATAGGTATAGGGGCGGGCATCCACTGCGACGGCCAAGTCCTCGTCATCAACGACATGCTCGGCATGGATACGAGCTTCAAACCCAAACACGTCAAGAGGTACGCCTGCCTCGCCGAGACCGTCAGAGAAGACGCCAACAAATTCATTGAAGACGTGAGGAATGGAAGATTCCCCGATGATGCGCACTCATTCCACTGAAAACCTGCTGATGACTATCAACGCCGCCAGGATAACTCAGTAGTAGCGCAACATTTATGGGCAGTGTTAATGGGCGAAGTATAGAGCCTATTATGGGAGAAGCGTCCGCCTTCGTTCCTGGGCACCTGACAGGCCTCTTCCAGATCTGCGATGAACTCGAAGACCCGCTGAAAAAGGGGTCTCGAGGCGCAGGGTTATCCATCACCCGCGGGATACGCACAACGGTTCGCGCGACCGAAGCGGAGAGAGGCTCCGTCACGATAAGCATCAACGGGAAGAGGACCAAAGCCGCCGTCGTATCGGAGAACGTAGTTTCAAAGATGGCCTCGGTATATGGCAGGCCGTGCAAGATAGAAGTCAGGCACGAAGCGGGAATCCCCATCGGGTCGGGATTCGGCGCGAGCGGCGCTGGAGCCCTCAGCCTTGCGATGGCGCTTAATGAGGCTCTGGGGCTGAGGCTCTCGCGTATCGAGGCCGCTAGAGTGGCTCACGTCGCCGAGATCGAGTGCAAGACTGGGCTGGGCACCGTTCTAGCCGAGCTCACCGGGGGGTTTGGCGTGATCACCAGAGCGGGGGGGCCCGGCATCGGGGAGACCTTGAAGTTCAAGCACAGCGCCGACCTCTCGGCGGTCTGCCTTCACCTCGGCCCCATCTCCACCAAGGAGGCCCTCTCGAACCCCAAGCTGAGGAGCAGGATAAATGAGCTCGGAGGCAGGTTCGTGGAGGAGCTGCGGAGGGACCAGAGTCCGGAGCTGTTCTTGAAGCTGTCGCGCCGCTTCGCCGAGCACGTGAACCTGATCACCCCGCGTATCAGATCGGTGCTTGAGAGGACCGATGAGGAAGGCTACGTGTGCTCTATGGCCATGTTCGGCGAGACGGTCTTCTCACTTGTGGACGGCGAGGATTCGGAGCGTCTCCTCAAAGTCATGGTAGAGGTAGCTCCGGACTACGAGGCTTTTACCACCGGCATAGATGAACAGGGCGCAAGGCTCGTATGTGCGCAAATACGTGCGCACATAGACTAACAGATATGATAAAAATACGACATATAAATCATATTTAAGTTTTATTTCGTAAATTATACAATATATTTTGGAATAATTTTATATTATGGGCCGAAAGTTAGTAAATCCTATACTTGGTGGATATTTGTTTGTATAGAGAGCGGCTGCAGGGAGAGTTAAGCCTGAGATACAGGGATCTCAAGAAGCCTGAGTTCAAGGCAGTAATGAGGATTCAGGACGAGCTTCTATCGGCTCTCAGGGACCATCTACGAGGCATAGGGTTCATGGAGATCCTCGCCCCCATAATCGGGCCAGTGACCGACCCCGGAATAAGGGGGGCACAACAGGTCAGCTTCGACTACTACGGCACCCAGTTCAAGGTGATGAGCAGCATGATCCTCTACAAGCAGGTGGCCGTCAACAGCTTCGATCGGGTCTTCGCCCTGAGCCCAAACATCAGACTCGAGCCCATAGAGACACTGGAGACGGGGCGCCACCTCACCGAGTTCAGGCAGCTCGACCTCGAGGTGGCAAACGCCGGCTACCACGACGTCATGGCCTTAGGAGAACGCTTAGTGTCCTACGCCATAAAGAGAATCAAATCGAGGTGCGCCGACGAGCTCAGGACCCTCAGGAGGAGGCTTAGGACACCCAGGCCCCCGTTCAGGAAGATCACCCATGGCGAAGCCGTGGAGCTGCTCCTGGAGAAAGGTTGCAGTGTAAAGCGGGGAGAGGAGATCCCCTGGGAGGCGGAGGCTGAGCTGTCAGGGGGCTTCGGGGATTTCTTCTGGCTGATCGACTACCCGAAGACGGCGCGTGGGTTCTATGACCGTGAGGATGAGGATCGCCCAGGGGTTCTGAGGGACTTCGACCTCTTCTACCCCGAGGGGTACGGCGAGGCAGTCAGCGGTGGGGAGAGGGAGTACACTTACGAGAAGGTGGTTGCGAGGATGTTATCCACGGGCGAGGCGCCGGAGGCGTACGGGTGGTACCTTGAGATGCTGAGGGCTGGGATGAGGCCTTCGGCCGGCTTCGGCATTGGAGTGGAACGCCTCACGAGGTACATCTGCGGGCGGGAGTACGTTTGGGATGCCGTACCCTTTCCTAAGGTCCCGGGAATCCACTCACCCTAATTTAAAGTCAAAATCGCGCGATTTGCGGGACGCGTAGGCATTCCATCTCAAATTGAACCTGGGCAGGGCACCCGGCAGCTCCTGGGCCGTGCTCAGGCCAGAGACGGAGGCACCAATGACAGACACCTTCATTCTATCTCTCATGCTGGTGCTTGTATCTAAGATATGGTATTAGTTTTTCTGATTGAAATGGCAGAGAATAGGTGTAAGTGGTTCGGTGAACTGCCAGGTGGTGGAGGGGGATTGGCAGGAAGTGAGAGTGGACTGGCTGAGGCCGTTGAGCTTCTGGCAGTAAGGGCATGAGTAACAGGGAGATATCTCCTTAACTACTGAAAAAGGGAATAAATGCCAATATTGACGAACTGCCACAGAT
>CAZYUK010000228.1:0-2723 GCA_964650675.1 uncultured Candidatus Bathyarchaeia archaeon | reverse complement strand
GTACTCGAACATCACAATAGGCCTCCCGATGCCGGAGGAGACGCTGAGGAAGTACGGGTGGCAGCAGCTGGAGAGCTCCAGGTACTACACGGTAGACGATGAGCCTCTGGTCGATAACCTCTCCAAGCTGGTCGGCATGGGGCCCGTCACCGTGCCCCTGCTGAGGAGCACGATTCTGTCGGTGGCCGCCGGCGCCCGCTCGACCCATCAGTTCCAGAACGCGGGCCAGCTTTGCCTCGTGCTGGGGAAGATAGGCGGGAAGGAGGCCTGCGAGGCGCTTCGCAGCCTGTTCCTCATGCACTCCAACGTGTACGAGTACCAGTACATCAGGGGGAACGCGGCACTGGGCCTTGCGCTGGCAAAGGACCCGGACGCCGCGGAGCTCCTGTTTAATGTGCGGAGGAAGGCGCCGGCCGGCATGGAGGCCCAGTACGGCTGGATAGCGAGGCAACTCGACGAGGCACTCACGATGCTGGGGGTGGAGCCCCCGGAGACCTGGGACAGGTTAGCCATGCAGCTCGTCTCCCAGATAGACTCAGGGAAGCCGGACTTCAAGGAGTTCGGGAGGAGGCTCGAGGAGTTCAGCGGCGAGGATGCGGGAGGCGCCTGGAACCAGGTCGCGTCGGAGTACTCTAGGAGAGGGAACAAGGTGATGGCCCAGAGGTGCTGGCTCGAGGGGCTGCACAGGAACCCTTCGCTGAACTTCGTCGCTGCGTGGAATCAAATCGAGCTCCCCCCGGGTGCCCCCAAGAACATCGAGACCGTGGAACTCCTACGCAAGGAGCTGGGCTCACTGATCGAGTGACGGCTCATCCCACACTATTTCATTGAGTCAGGCGGGAGATATGCGATTTTTATGAGCCTGCGACCACATCAAGATCGCCGAGATTAGGACGCCGATGGCGACGGCGGCGTATGGGAATCCCGGGATGCCTCCCTCCTGAGTCGAGGGCTGGGCCTGAAGCGTGACGCTTCCGTTATTAACTATACCGGCCACTACGTTAAGCTGCTCCGACTTGGAGACGTAGCCGGTCTTTGACGCCTGAATGGTGTAGCTGCCTGGCAGCACGTTGCTGAAGGTGACCACGCCGTTGGCGCCCGTCGTTCCACTCAGCGCCGATTGCCCGCCGGGTTGAGCCGAAGAGGACACGCTAACGCCCGCAACGGGGTTCCCACTCGCGTCCCTAACCGTGACCGACAGGTCGCCTTTCGCCGGAGCCGTCGCCTTCAACGTGATCCTGGCCTGGGCAAGGAGGTTGGAAGATACATCGACCGTCAATGGCGTGGGCACGTAGCCTTCCTTGGATGCCCCGATGGTATATCTACCGGGCTTGATGTCATCGAAGATTATCGAGCCGTCGGCGCCTGTGACCCCATGAAGGGCCGGCTGTCCGCTTGGCTGGGCGGTCGAGGTGATACTGACGCCGCCGACGGCGGAGCCCCCGCTATCACTGACGGAGACCCTCATGCTGCCCGAGATCAGATAGGCAGCCTGAGCCGCCTCGGCCTGGTCCACGAGGCTCGAAGCGGATTGGGCGTATTGAGCCGCGCTCTCGTAGCTTCCGGCGTCAAAGGCATTCACCGCGTTGGTGAGGGCCGAATTTGCCTGCACGATGAGGGATGCAGCCTCCGACCTCTCAGGTATGCCCAACTGTCTGATCCTATGCTCCGCGTCGGAGATCGCGGCCGATGCCGTGTCATGCCAATAGATCGTCTCGGCCTCCCCTGCCTGAACCGCGAGCGAAAGCACCTCAGAGGCCTTATAGTAGGCGGCCTCGTATCCGGCCTCCGTCGCCAGGTTGAAGGATTCCTCCGCGCTGGAGTAACTCTGCTCAGCCTGTTCGAGCATGTTCTTTGAGTCCGGGCCCTCTACGTCCTGGATCGACTCGATCTTCTCGGCCGCTGCCGACATCTTCTTTCGTGCTCTATCCTCCCAGGGCTCATGCACCCTCAGTATCCACTGGTAATAGTTGGTCCATAGGTCGGAGAGCAGTGTGTAGGAGATGTACGTGTTTGGACCTGTCTTCCTGGTCTGCGGCTGGCTCCAGTTTATAGGCCATGGATCGTGTACGAATATCCCCGTCGCGTTGTATCCTATGACCACCACGTAGTGGCCGTATTGGTGGTTGGTGTCGAACCATATCAGGATTATCGACAGGAGGCCCTCGGAGCTTCTTTCGTTCAACTCCTCCTTGTTGCTGAATCTGATCTCCTGGGTGCCCGTGTAGCCATAATTGATGAACGGGGTCGGCATATAATTGGTCCAGGTGACACCCGCTACGGGATCGGTATGTAATTGTTCCGCCAATGTCCCCTGAGGGATGATGTCCCCCATCAGGTATTCCAAGGCCATTTGGACGGATGCCGACCCGCAGTAGTAGTAGTTGTCCTGTTGATGATACGGTACATCCAGTATTATCTCTTCGAGAAGAGATGAGACTGGTATAGGATTGATCGAAATGCACGAAATCAGGAGGAATGTTATCATCAGGAAGGTGGAGACTTTCTGCATCCGCTTTTTATCATGTTGAGAACTGTTATTTTCCATAATATATTTAACAAAGTATTCAGACATGCCACTTCATAATTACTCATTCTAAATATATTTCTTATCGTATCTTGATCGCTAGGCTTATCCGCGGCCGTCCGAAGGATAACGGTTAGAACGGGGCGAATGGGACTCGAAGAGAATACGCCGCGCGAACTGGAAGGCGGTCTTCTCC
>CAZYUK010000227.1:0-2731 GCA_964650675.1 uncultured Candidatus Bathyarchaeia archaeon | reverse complement strand
GTATCTCGGAGATGATCAAGAAACTCTCTGAGGAGGGTTTGGTCACCTATGAACCCTACAAGGGCGTCGTGCTCACCGGTAAGGGGACGGCGAGGGCCCAGAAGGTTGTGAGAAAGCACCGACTTCTCGAGAGGTTCCTGCACGATGGCCTTGGGTTGAGTTTGGACAAGGTTCACAACGAAGCCTGCATGATGGAACATGGTCTCAGCGACGAGGTAGCGGCTGCTCTTTGTGACTATCTACATAGTCCAAAGACCTGCCCTGATGATGATAAACCAATTCCGGCGTGTACACTCGATGCAGGTGACTGTGAATCCTGTAAGATCAATCGGGAGAGCAAGGGATACGGACATAGACTGGTTACGCAGCTGAGTTATCTTAGACCTGGTGAGACCGGGAGAGTTACCTTCTTGAAGGGTGGTGGAAAAGCATCTCAAAGAATCATGGACATGGGTCTCTGCCTCGGGACGCTGGTGAAGGTGGTTCGATCAGCGCCCTTCAACGGACCGGTCGAGGTCAGCGTAAGAGATACGACGCTCGCTATTGGTCGGGGGCTCGCCGAGAAGATCTTCGTCGAGGTCGAGGATGTTGAACCTGAGCCACGCCACTATAATAGGCCACACCAGATAATCGCGAAGTAGCTGGCGGATACCCTTGAGCAGCCGAACCGATCTAGCGAATATGTTAAACAATAGAAGGCGACTCACCGTAGCCCTCGCCGGTAATGCTAACGTCGGAAAGAGCGTAATTTTCAACCAGCTGACTGGGCTACATCAGCACGTAGGTAACTGGCCTGGGAAGACGGTGAAGAAGGCGGAAGGTACACTGAGCTTCGGTGGATACACAATCAACGTCGTCGACTTGCCAGGCATCTATAGCCTGAGCACCTACAGCCTCGAGGAGAAGGTCAGCAGAGAATTTATCGCCATCGAGCACCCCGACGCCATCATCAACATCGTAGACGCATCAGCTCTGGAGAGAAACCTCTTCTTCACAGCGCAGCTCCTTGAGATCGAGCCACACCTAATTGTGGCCTTGAATCAGATGGACCTGGCCGAGAAAAAGGGGATAAAGGTCGACGTTACCGCCCTCTCGAGGCTCCTCGGGGTCCCAGTTGTGCCAACCATCGCTACGAAGAATGAGGGTCTGCAAGAGCTCATGGTGGAGGCCGTCAGGATCCACGAGGAGGATGCGCCGACCTCGAAGCCCTTAGGCTTCGGTCCAGAAATCATAGCCATTCTCAATGAACTCATCGCTTTTTTGAAAGGGGTTAATACATCATATCCACGGTCCTGGGTCGCTGTGAAGCTTCTCGAGGGCGACGAGGAGCTTGAGGAACTGGTCTACAGCAAGAAGCCGGAGATGAGACAACGTGTGGATGCAGCGAGGAAAAGAATTGAGGATATCCATGGGCACACCGTCTCGAGCGTCATCGCCTCGGAGAGATACGCGCAGGCGAGCAGATTAGCCGCGGAAGTCACTACTTATTTTGAGCCAAGATCGAGTGTTTGGAAAAGCCTGGGGGAGATCACTGACCACCCGATCTACGGCTATGTAATCATGATCGCCATCATCGTGGGGATGTTCTTCACGATCTTCACGTTTGGAGACGCCGCATCGAGGCTTCTAGGTTATGTATTCGAGCAAGTAAAAAGCGGATATTACTCGATCTTTGGGAACGGAACAATGCAGAGTTTCCTTTGGAATGGTATCATCGAGGGGCTGATAGCAGGAACGACCATCGCGCTACCGTACATTATCCCGTTCTTCGTCGTGCTCTCGCTGCTCGAAGATACAGGCTACCTCGCGAGGGTCGCCTTCCTCATGGACTCCGCCATGCACAGGATCGGCCTCCACGGCAAGGGGTTCATCCCGCTGATGCTCGGCTTCGGCTGCAACGTCCCCGCCTGCCTCGGCTGCAGCATCATGGAGACCGAGAGGGAGAGGCTGATATGCGCCTTCGTCGCGAGCCTCATCCCATGCGCGGCGAGGAGCATCGTCATAATGGGGCTCGTCGCCACATACCTCGGCTTCGGCTGGGCGGTTGTCCTCTACATCGTCGACTTCGCGCTCATCTTCGCCCTTGGCAGGGTAGCGTTCAAGGTCGTGCCGGGTGAGCCGGTTGGGCTCATAATGGAGATGCCGAGCTATAAGATACCGACAGTGAAGGTCACAGGGCAGAGGACGTGGTTCAGGCTCAAGGACTTCGTTGTCGAGGCCTTCCCCCTCATAGTTATTGGGAATCTGATAATCTACGTCTCAAACCTCATTGGGTTGCTTAATATTATTCAGGTAGCCTTCACGCCGGTGACGGTGTGGTGGCTCGGCTTACCGGCAGCTACAGGGATCGTCTTGATTTTCGGGATCCTGCGGAAAGAGCTGACGCTGATCCTTCTGGCTTCGCTTATGGGGACAACGAACTTCGCACAGATTCTGTCTCCTCCTCAAATGTTCGTGTTCGCCTTCGTCGTCATGATCTACATCCCCTGTATCGCTACAATAGCAGTGTTGTCCAAGGAGTTTGGGGCTAGGACAGCTGCGCTGATCAGCTTGATCGAAATAACTCTCGCTATAGTACTTGGAGGAATAGTCTCCCGGATTCTCGTTTTTAGTGGGATACTATAAATAATCAGTGAATCACGTGTGCGAAGGTAAGCAGTGTCAAGCAAGGGAAAAAACTGCGCACGCATACGTGCATTACAACCTCAGAATACTCGGAACAATGTAATGA
>CAZYUK010000226.1:0-2739 GCA_964650675.1 uncultured Candidatus Bathyarchaeia archaeon | reverse complement strand
GGCTGAGATGCGGCGGCGTGGTGGGGGGCTTCAGGCTCTTCTCCTGGCCGATCGGGGACGGTTCCCCCGGGGAGGGCCGTTCGAGGGGGTTCCTAGCGATCCCCTCCAAGGCCTCAACCGCGGACGCCGGCGAGGCCTGGGCGCTTGTGCATGATCTGTCGCGACTGGTGGTCCTCAGCGGGCAGATGTACGCCTTGTATGGTGACAGGAGGCTGATGTTCGAGCAGATGGAGGCCTCCGAGGCGAGCACACAGATGAGGATCAACGAGATCCATGCTCAGCTGCGTCGGCCTGTTGAGGAGATCAGATCCAGCGACCTTGAGGAGGTCCTGAAGGAGATTACGATCCAGTTCTCGCGCCTCTCGACGCTGAGCAACACGATGACGCGTGATAGGGTGAAGATGGAGGCGATCTTCAGGGGCCTCAGGGCCGTCCTACGCGGGTTCAACGAGAGGCCACTCGAGGGCTACGTGACCATCACGTCTGACGTCATCTTGGAGCACGAGGACATCGTCGAGCCCTTCGGGGCCTTCGTGGGCCGGGCCGAGGCTATTCAGTCCCAGCTGAACACCGTGCTGGACTCTGTGAGGACCTACCTCGGCATCCAGCAGCAGAAGCTGAGCATAGCGGAGCAGGCCTCCTCGCGCGAGCAGCTGGTCAGGCTCGTGAACCTCCAAGAGATACTGCACAAGCTGGAGATACTGGTGGTCGCCTTCTACCTGACGGAGATGGCGAGGATAGTCTTCGAGACCTTGTCCCAGGAGTGGGCGGGGATCTGGACGGCGGCGTTCATCCCCTTCGCGCTCATGATCTCGGTACTGTTGGGGAGGCTTTTCAACAGGCGGCACTGAGCCACACGCCCCAAGCGTCTGGCCCCACGTCGTGCACGATCTCCTAGTCAAGTCGTGAGTGGTACGTTCAACCTGCCTGTGGGCACGTAGGCGCCGACAAGGGCATCCGCGGCCGCTCGCAGGGACGGCGCGGAGTCCCCCAGAGTCAAGAGCACGGAGCCGGCGTTGATGACGCCTGCGTCATACGGGTTCCGCAGGCAGACCAGGACGCCCAACCGTCTGAGGCGCCTCACGGCCTCAAGCTGCCCCTTGTTCAGGTGGGCGTTCCTCGTGGCGACGATGACGGCCTCAACGGCCCCCGTTACCTCATCCATGCCTCTCAGCTGCGCCTCAGTGGGATCTGCGGGGTCCAGCCAGACCGACCGCAGATGCGGAAGCCTCTCCCTGAGCATGGCCGCAAGGGCCGTCTCCGCACCTCCAGCCAGCCTCTCCCTCTCTAGTTGCGAGGCGAACTCGACGAGGCCGCATCGTCCACCCCTCGCCAGAGGGATCGCGCCTGGATCATCGCGGAGCAGCACCACGCCGGCTCTGGCCGCGCGTTCCACAGTCTTGAGGTGCTTCGGTCGCCGGATCATGGACAGGGGCGGCCTGGGCAGGTCCGCGTACCTGGCCTTCACCTCCTCTATCCGTCGGGTCGACTCGTCGATTCTCTTCGGGGGCAGCCTCCCAGACCTCGCCGCCTCCAGGAGGGCCTCGTAGGCCGCCTCCTGCCACTCCCTTGTGTGGCTGAAGAGGATGGTGTCTGCGCCGGCCACCGCCGCGAGCACCGCCGACTCGCCTGGGCCGTACCTGTTGGTGATCGCCTTCATCTCCATGCAGTCGGTGGTGACGAGGCCGGTGAACCCGATCCTCTCGCGGAGGAGCCCCTGGATGATCCTGCTGCTCATGGTGCTGGGGTAGTTAGGCTCGATGTCCTTGAACTGGGCGTGGGTGACCATCACGGCGGAGACGCCTGCGGCACACGCCGCCCTGAAAGGCGCGAGGTCGGTGCCCCACATCTCGTCGAGGCTGCCCTCTATTACGGGCAGATCCATGTGGGGATCAACGGGCGTGTTGGCCTTTCCCGGGAAGTGTTTGGCCGTGGCCGCGACGCCTTTCTCCTGGAGGCCCTTGATCTGAGCCACGGCGTGCCTGGTAACGTGTTCGGGGTCGGAGCCCAGGCTCCGTGTGCCTACGCTGGGGTTACGGATGTCATGGGTGAGGTCTATGGCTGGGGCCAGGTTCCAGTTGACGCCGACGGCGCGCATCTCAGCCGCCAGCACATGTGAGACCTGGCCGGTTAGACGGGGATCGTCGGCAGCGCCCAGCGCCATGGCCCCGGGGCTCTCGGTGAACCCCTCCCTGAGCCTGGCTACGGCGCCGCCCTCTTGGTCGATGGCCACCAGGATCGGGCGCCCCGCGGCCTGTCGCAGCTCCTGTGTAAGCGCCCTGAGCTGTGCTGGTGTGTCGATGTTTCTGGCGAAGAGGATTACTCCGCCTATCCTGCCCTCCTGGAGCCATTCTATGATGTGAGGTGGGGCATCGTGTCCTTGGAAGCCAGCGACGAGCATCTGCCCCAGCTTCTCTTCGAGGGTGAGGTCGCTCATGTCCTGATCAAATGTGGCCGACCACCTAATCAAATTTAATGAACAAATCCCCCCTCTATCCTCTCCTGTGCCGTAGCTCGACGGGGATTGAACCGATCCCCAGGCATCCGGTGGCGACGACGACCACCTCCGGTAGTCGCCGCCATGAGAACTAGAAAAATCCTCAGAACCAAAAAATGAACCGGAAAACGAAAAATCGTGGCGACGACGACTACCACCCCCTCCCCCCCACGCGCACGCACAAACAAATACAAGAATGACGGACCCGGGTGGATTTGAACCCACCGCGCCCTGGTGATGTC
>CAZYUK010000225.1:0-2743 GCA_964650675.1 uncultured Candidatus Bathyarchaeia archaeon | reverse complement strand
GTGGCTTAGGCGCCTAAAATTCTTACCACCTGAGGGGTGGGAGGCGTCCGGTGCGAGGATTATCCGATCACAGGAGGAATGATGGTGGCAAAGATATCTTCTTTATCGGTATCTTTGTCATCGCCTTGATCCTCTCGAGCTCGAGCTCCTCCTCTGTGGTGACGAGGGTTATGGCGTTCCCTTCCTTCCCGGCCCTCGCCGTGCGCCCGACCCTGTGGAAGTACATGTTGGGGTCTATCGGTATGTCGTAGTTCAGTATCCATGGCACGTCCTCTATGTCTAGGCCCCTCGCCGCGAGCTCCGTCGCTATCATGAAGCTGAATGAGCCCCTCCTGAAGCCATCCAGCACCTCTTGGCGGCGACGCTGGGCGAAGTCACCGTGCAAAGGCTCGACGCTGTACCCTTCCCGGGTGAGGCTCGCGTGTAGCTCGTCCACTCCCCGCTTCATCCTGCAGAAGATAATGGCCCGGTCTATCTTGTAGAAGTCGATCAGCCTCTTCAGCGTAGCCTCCTTCTCGTAAGGCGCCACGACGATGTAGTGCTGGGTTATCGTTGATAGCCCTATCTCGTCCCGGCTCACGTTGACGAACTCCGCGTCAGGGATGTGCTTCTGGGCTATCCCCATCGTCCTCCCGTCGATGGTCGCGGACCAGAGGCTGATCTGCTTGACCCTAGGCGTGTGCCTCAGGATGTACTCGATGTCATCTATGAATCCCATGTCGAGCATGTTGTCGGCCTCGTCGAGGACGACCATCTTGAGGTCCTTCAGGACGAGGGTGCCGCGCTTCATGTGGTCGATCAACCTGCCCGGCGTCCCGACGACTATGGGGACGCCCCTCCTGAGGTCATTGAACTGGCCCTCGAAGGCGACGCCACCGTATATGCTCGTCGCCCGTACCTTCGTGTACTTGGCGTAACTGTTTATGTCGTCGGTTATCTGCTGGGCGAGCTCCCTGGTGGGCGCCAGAACCAGGCCCTGGACCTTACCCGCTGAGGGGTCGACCTTCTCTATCATGGGTATTCCGAAGCAAGCTGTCTTCCCGGTACCTGTCTTCGCCTGCCCTATGATGTTCCTGCCCTCAAGCATCGGTAGCAGGGACTGCTCCTGTATCGGGAACATCTCGTCGAAGCCGAGGTCGGCCACCGCCCTCTTCACCTCGGCGCTTATTTTAAGCTCCTTGAACCTCATCCCTATCAGCTGACTCATCCGACTCTACGGTTCCCTTCAGAGAGTACGCGGGCTCTAATAAAGATTTGAATGAGGGCAGGGCTACTTCGGCAGGCCGAACTTGCTGCAGGTCCCTGCCACGACCTCCTCGAAGAGCTTCAGTCCCTCGTCGATCTGCTCCTTCGTTATGATCAAGGCGGGCATCATCCTGAGTATGCCTGTACCCGGGCTCGCCCCGAGGATAAGCCCCTTCTCCTTCGCTATGTCACCAAGGTAGGCCATCGGGTTCTTCTCCCCGTCCAGCTTCTCCTCGGGGGTCAGCCCCTTCGGAACTATATCCTCCTTCGTCTCTTGGTTGGCGACGAGCTCCACACCCATGAACAGGCCGAGGCCACGGACGTCGCCGATGACCTTCTGCCTCTCCTGCATGGCGCGTAGCTGCCCCATCATGTAGTTGCCCATCTCGGCTGCCCTGTCTGCTAACTTCTCCTTGTAGTAGTAGTCGATGACGGCGAGGCTGGTGGCGCAGGCGAGGGCGTGGCCGCTGTATGTGTAGCTGTGAGGGAAGCCCTTCGCGTCGAAGTGTTCGCCGATCTTCTTGTTCACGATGCAGGCGCCTAGCGGAACATACCCAGACGTGATGCCCTTCGCGTAGGTTTCGATGTCGGGCACCACGTTCCAGTGCTCGCAGGCGAACATCTTCCCTGTCCTGGCGAAACCGGTCATCACCTCATCGAAAATCATGAGGACGCCCGTCTCGTCGCAGATCTTCCTTATCCTCTGCCAGTAGCCGTCCGGCGGCACGACCTGCCCCGCCCAGCTGCAGATAGGCTCGGCCATGAATGCGGCGACGGACTTCGCCCCCTCCTTCTCTATGGTGTAGCGGACGAACTCTGCGCAGAGGAGGTCGCACTCAGGGTACTTGTGGTTGAAGGGGCAGCGGTAGCAGTAGGGGCTGGGGACGTGCTTGAACTCCTCCATTATGCTCAGGCCCGGGAACTGCCGGTTCCTCGCGCTGCCTCCGATGCTGACCGTCGCGGCCGTGGAGCCGTGGTAGGCGTCCCAGAATCCTATGATCTTCGGGGCGCCACGGTAGAGCTGCGCAACCTTCATGGCGACCTCGTTCGCCTCGGCGCCGCTGTTCCCGAAGAAGGTCTTGCAGAGGTCGCCTGGGGTTATCTGGGCGAGCCTCTTGGCGAGCCGTATCTGTGGGACGTTGAAGTAGCTCGGCGAGGCGTAGGCCATCTCGTCGAACTGCTTCTTCGCCGCTTTAACTATCTCCCTGTTCCCCAACCCTATGTGGACATTGTAGAGCTGGGAGATGAGGTCTAGGTACCTCTTACCTGAGACATCCCAGAAGTAGACGCCCTCGCCGTGGGTTATCACCGGCGGCTCGTGGCCGGGCCTCGGCTCCCAGCGCTGCATTATATACGCCTTGGCGTCTGCCTGGAGCGAGTCGACCTCATCCTTCGAGTAGGATCGCGGAGACATAACGACACCTTGAAACGTAATACCGCAGTTGGCGTTTAAAGCATTACACATGGAGTTCTCAAGGTCAGAGCCCCTGATGATGTC
>CAZYUK010000224.1:0-2752 GCA_964650675.1 uncultured Candidatus Bathyarchaeia archaeon | reverse complement strand
AGCATCGTGAGGACGCTGGCGATGCCCGCCTTCATGTCGCATGAGCCGAGGCCGTGGAGCCTCCCCCCCTCCCGCACAGGCTTGAACGGGTCGGTCTCCCAGCCGTCCACGACGGGGACCGTGTCGAGGTGCCCGTTGAAGTTTAACCTCTTCCCAGGCTTCGGGCCATTGAGGCGACCGTAGATATTAGGGCGGCCGGGCTCCACCTCTTGCGTCTCGGCCTTCAACCCTAAAGCCTCAAGCTCCCTCCTTAGGTACTCGGCTAGCTCCCCCTCCTGCCCAACGACGGAGTTGATCCCTATCATCTCCTCGAGCCTCCGGATGGTATATGAGTCGTCGATCTTCGTGAGAACGTCCTCGATCATGGCGTGTCCAGAATAATGCCGTGTAATACCTCTATAATACTTACCTGTTTCCGCCTGGAAAAACGATTGATATCGCTGAAACGAATGGTTCCCGCATCGGAGAGGTGTCTGACAAGTGATATATCCGGTATGGATCACATCAATCTCGGTTCACCTTGACAAGAAAAGTCCTTTACGAGGTGAGGGGGCCGAAGACCCTCTACGAGATGACCTGGGAGGAGGCCGGCGAGCTCTTCGAGAAGACCGACATCGCTATCATCCCCGTCGGCTCCGTCGAGCAGCACGGGCTACATCTCCCGCTCGGATCTGACTCGATCCAGGCAGACGACCTGGTGAGGAGGGTGGTCGCGAGCTGCGAGGGGAAGGGGGTGGCCGTCATAGCGGCGCCGACCATCCCGTTCGGCATAAGCCACCACCACATGAAGTTCCCGGGGAGCATCACCTTGAGCTCGACAACGCTGAGCGCGATCATAGTCGAGATGGTGGGCAGCCTATACCGCCACGGCGCCAGGAAGTTCGTCTTCATCCTCGGCCACGGGGGGAACTTGGTTACCCTCAAGATCACCGCCCAGGACCTCGCAGCGGAGATGGAGGACTGCGTCTTCCTCGTCCCGGACTGGCTGCCGATCATCTACGCCAAGTACAGGGAGGTCCTGAAGTCGGAGCGCTGGCAGGAGGAGCACCACTCGGGGGAGGGGGAGACGGCGAGGATGATAGCCTCCACCCCAAAGTTGGTTCAGCTTGAGAAGGCGGAGGTCTACTACACGCCGCCGGAGCTCGACCCTTACAGGAAGCCAGCGTACGGAGGCAGTTCTGGCAGGGAGGATGGAGCGGTCGGCATGAAGGAGGCGACGCCAATCGGCTCCATGGGCAACCCGAAGCTCGCCACGGCGGAGACAGGCGAGAAACTCTACGAGATCGCCGTGGACTGGCTTACTCGCTGCATCGTCGAGGAGCTCGCACCAAAGAAGAAACAGAAGAAATGACTTATCCTTAAGGCTGAAGAAATCTCCTTTTTTCCATGAGCGATGAGGGGATTGAGGTTTGATGAAGAACAGGCTCAAGGAGAAGATCAGTAGCGGCAAGGTCGTGGTCGGTTCCTTTCTCTTCACGCCGAGCCCGACGGTCATGGAGATATTCGGCTACTCCGGCTTCGACTTCGCAATCATAGACACTGAGCATGCCCCGCTGGGCCCCCTAGACGCCGTCGGCCTCGAGAACGTCATCAGGGCGGCCGAGGTCTCAGGGATTGCGCCGCTCGTCAGAATACCAGAGAGGAGCAGGGTGACGACCCAGAAGGTCCTCGACGCAGGCGCTCTCGGCATAGTCGTCCCCCAGATACAGAGCAGGGAGGATGTCGAAGAGGCTGTCATGGACGCCAAGTACCCCCCCGAGGGGCACCGGGGAAGCTGCTACCTCACGAGGCCGACTCACTTCACGGCAGCATTCACCCCGAGCTACTGGGAGGAGGCAAACACGAACACGATGGTCGTGCCCCTGATCGAGACCAAGGAGGCCGTCGATAATCTCGAGGAGATACTCTCAGTCAGGGGCGTCGACTTCCTCTTCTTCGGCTCCAGGGACTACTCAATGTCCTTTGGCCATCCAACGACAGATAACCCGGAGACTCAGAGGGCGATCAAGCATGTCAACGAGACCTGCGCCGAGAAGGGCGTGCCTCTGGCGAGGTTCCTGTACCCGCCGTACAAGGAATCCGTGAGGCAGGCGATTGACGAGGGCTTCCGAATCCTCGTCGTGGGCGGCGACGTCGCCCTGCTGTACGAGGCATGCAGGGAAGTCGTGAAGAACGTCAGGGGAAGATAAATTTGGTCTCGGCCGCTAGGAGGCCTCCTCCTTCTCGATGGTCTTCAGCTGCGACCTGTACATGTCGAGGAGCTCGACGACGGTAGTCGCCTCCTCGGCGGACTTGTCGGTGCGCCAGCGCTGGAATCTTGGGAACCTGACGGCTAGCCCCGATCCCTGCCTTATGGCGCCTGAGGCGGCGGTGTGGATGGGGCTGAGCGTCAGCTCGTCGCCTAAGACCTCCATCACCCTCTCGGGGACGAACCAGACATCAGCCTCCAGGAGCGAGTTAACCATCGGGTGCATACCATCATGCCTCAGCCCCTCGAGGTCCTTAGGCAGCTTCGCCAGGTCCTCGTCTGTGAAGCCCGACCCGACCTTGCAGGCTGTGCGGTACATGTCAGCCTCATGGTCGTAGGCGGCCACGAGTAGGGCTCCGTAGCTGCCGGCCCTCCTGCCCCGCCCGTAGAAGGCGCCTACGACGACGAGGTCAACCGGGTCTGACATCTTACTCTGGTAGCTCCTCTTCAGCTTCACCCAGAGCCAGCTCCTGGCTCCGGCCCTGTATACGGAGTCTGTCTCTT
>CAZYUK010000223.1:0-2771 GCA_964650675.1 uncultured Candidatus Bathyarchaeia archaeon | reverse complement strand
TGAGCCGGTTCGTCTCTATGCCCTTGACATCCCTGTAGTTTGAGACCTCGTATGGATCTGTCGAGACGCCGGTCGCCTCGACGGGTATCTGCCTGATAGCGGTTTCGATGTCTTCATCGGTCACGTGGTACTGAAATCTCCTGACGGACCGCTCGTAGATGCGTACCTCTTCGACGAATCTGTGAACGGCCTCCTCGGATGGCTGGAACCTATCGAGGCCGAGGCGCTTCCTTACATTGTCCGCGACTACCAGTGTCAGGGCCTGGGCGGTGCCCCCGGCCGGCCTTATGGGGCCGGCGAAATAGACCGAGAGGTACTGGCTCCTGTCCGGGTTCTGCTTGATCCTTATCTCTGGTATACCCTGGATGGGGGCAATGGTCACGCCTTCGGTCATTATCGCGAGGGCGGTCCTTATCGCCTGGTCTGCCGCCTTCTCCTTGGGCATGTCCCCGAAGCCACCGTAGGCTATCTCCTCAGCCACCTTGAACGCCATGTCACGGCGATCCATGCCCTCAAGCTCCCGCATCCGCCGGGTGATGCCGGGTGGCCCGATCAGCTTCTCGATCCGCTCAGCTATGTCGTGAGTTATCTTAGCCTCGACCTCGAGGGTTGGGTCTAGGCCCTTCTCCCTCGCCCTCCCGGCTATGTCGTAGAGTTGAGCGAGCTTATCCTCTATCTCCTGGAAATATTCCTTGTATTCCTGCGTCATTTGGAGCTGGCTCAAGATCCCTCCTAATTATGGACGGTTGCGATTAAGTATCTGTCGCCCGGCTCGATGTCCTAACTGCTCATGCTGTTATCGAAGACACTATCTCGTTGATTCTTTCCTTCGTCCCATTCGACTCCTCGACGAGGGTGCCCGTTACTATGATCTCTGCCCCCGCGTTCTTCGCCGCCTTCGCCGATTCTGCGTTCCTGATTCCTCCGCCGACAACGAGGTGCGTTGAGGTATATTTCCTCACGAGTTTTATCATGGAAAGAGGAACGGGGGCCTTCGCTCCTGACCCCGCCTCGAGGTAGACGTACCTCATGCCGAGGTTCTCAGCGGCGAGGCTGTAGCCTACTGCGAGCTCGGGATGGTCATAGGGTATCCCCCTTGCCTGGCCCACGAAGCCCGCGGCCCCCCCTTCCCCGACTATTATGTAACCCATCGGTATGGACTCGAGGCCGTACTTCTTCACCATCGGGGCGGAAAGGGCCTGGCAGTCAACGATATAATAGGTGTTCGAGGAGTTGAGGAGCGACATGAACCAGATTGCGTCGGCGTACATGCTCACGCCGGACACGTTATTCGGGAAGAGGATGACGGGCACCTTGACCCTCGACTTGATCCGCTTCACCGCCTCGTCGAGTTCGAGGCTCGATGCCAGGGTCGAGCCGCCGACCATGATGGCTGCCGTACCTCCCCCCTCCGCCTCCTCAGCGATGGTGGCGCAGTCGACAGCCCCGATCTTCTGAGGATCCAACAGCGTCATGTGAATGGCGCCGTCTGCCTTGATCTTGCCGAGGATATACTCCTCAACCTTCTTGACCAACTTTGATGACTTCCCCCGATCCGGCGCCATAATACTTATCGACGAAGATGCAGTATGCATCGACATCGGCCGTCTGCGGATCCACGACCATCTGTGACCTGAGCCCGCAGCTGCTGCACCTGAAAGCCGCCCTCCCCTTCTCGTGGTCAACGTTGACCTTCACAGTGTTCTTGCCGCACTTCGGACAGAGGTAGAAATCGGGGAGCTTCTTCTTGATTATCTTTACTTCCTGTTTTCTCCTACGCCCCATGGTCGCATTCCTTCCGTGATTGCGAATAGATGGGGGTGTTGCTTAGTCTTAAGATTGTTGGAGGTCGCCTCTTGTGCTCTGTACCTCTCACCCTCCCTAGGACCATCTCGACCTTTTGGATGGAGATGCCTGTCTCCCTTACTATCTTAATAGGTTCTAACCCCCTGCTCCACGCGTACAGTATCAAGTCCAGACTATCGTAGTCTATCCCGAGCTCCTCTTTATCTGTCTGACCCGGCCAGAAGCCCGCTGTCGGAACCTTCCTGACTATCTGATCAGGCAAATTTAGATGGAGTGCCAGCTGCCTCACCTGATTCTTGTAGAGATCCCCTATAGGCATGATATCCACGCCGGCGTCGCCGTATTTTGTGAAGTAGCCTGTGTACAGCTCGGATTTGTTCGAGGTGCCCACAACCATCCTGTTCAAGACGTTCGCGTAATAATAGGCTGTCATCATTCGAGTCCTGGCTTTCATGTTTCCAAGGGCGATCCTGTTCGACGGACTGGAGATAGGGAGGCTCTCCTTCATCACACGTAGCATCGGCGTGATGTCCATGCAATCACATGTGAGTCCAAGCTTGGTCACAAGTTGCATCACGTCGTCTAAATCCTGCTTCGGTGTGACATCACGTTCAGGCAATGTCAGCGCGGTCACCTTCTTCGACCCCAGCGCCTTCACGGTTAAGGATAGGACGACTGCGGAATCAATTCCACCACTAACGGAGACGATGGCGCCGTTTAATCCCACATCATCGACCTGTTCTTTAATGAATTGTGTGATCCTTTTTTCGACCTTTGTCGGATCTATTCTCATATCTTGTAGGGTTATCATTGATTTTCATAGTGCTGGCAGTGAATTAAATGGTTTGTTTCTTTAAATTAATTTAAATTTATAATAATATTTGCTATATTTATTTATTTTATAATATTTCGGGGATGACGTTTGATCCCAAAGCATTCCTATTTTGGTATACAAAGTTGTATAC
>CAZYUK010000222.1:0-2778 GCA_964650675.1 uncultured Candidatus Bathyarchaeia archaeon | reverse complement strand
CTTCAGGCACGTCCCAGATCCGCCCGAAAGGCTCTCGACGGGCCACGAGCAGCTCGACTCCATCCTCGGCGGCGGCCTCAGGAGGGGGGACACCGTCCTCATAGAGCTCGGCGAGGACATGCCGTCCCTGATCCTGGGGCTCCTCGTCGGGACGATGAGGGCCAACTTCATCACCGGAGGCAGCGGCGTCCTCATGATCCCGCCTGGCGGGGAGAGCGTGGATAGGATAACCCGGTTCGACGAGAGGCTCGGCCTCTCGGACGAGGAGAGGGGACGCCTGCTGAGGATAGCCCTGATGAGATCCGAGGAGAACCCGCCCCGTTACCTCATCGGCCTCGACCCATCAGACATCAAGAGGAGCCTCAGGACGTGGGGCGACGAGAAGGCAGGCCTCCTCTCCTCCACGGGGAAGCCCGTCCTGAAGATAGTGCACATCGACAAGGCCTACAGCCTCTGGC
Organism: uncultured Candidatus Bathyarchaeia archaeon; assembly: GCA_964650675.1. Lineage (GTDB taxonomy): Archaea > Thermoproteota > Bathyarchaeia > TCS64 > TCS64 > UBA8941. The sequence goes on along the minus strand of CAZYUK010000222.1, from coordinate 2,320 downwards.
CGGTGGAGCACACCAAGCTAGCCATCGACATGGAGTCGATGGCGACCAAGGACGAGGGGGGCCTCCTGGTCCTGCTGACGAGGCCGGGATCGGAGGACCTGGCCAGGCACTCCTCGAACATAGCAGGAGCCCACCTCGCCCTCACGAACGAGCAGGGGGTCATCCTCTTCAGGGGGATAAGGCCGAGGACCCAGCTGTACGCCCTGGAGATGAACGGAGACGGAGGCTACCCCCGGCTGAGGTTCACGCCGATAAGGTGAGACGGAGGAGGAGCCCGCCTACTTCCCGAGAGCCGCCGCGACGGCCTCGTCGCCGGCGCCCTTGGCGATCTCGATCCTCTCGTCGAGGGGCCTCAGGTGGTTGAGGTTCACCCTCCTCCTCCTGACGCCGGTCACCGACTTCGGACCCGTGACGAGGACGAAGTTCCTGTCGATGACGTCGACGATGACGCAGCGCCCACCGGCATCCCTGCCGGTCGTCTTAATGCAGATCCTGCCGACCTCGTAGACAGACACAGTCCTCACCCGCCACTGCAGTATTCTTCCACGATCTTCTTAAGGATATTCGCGGTCGACCCGATGTCGAACAGGGCCGTGTTGAGGACAATGTCGTATGCGCCCAGGTCGGAGACGTCCACGCCGTAGTAGCGCCTGTATCTTTCCCTCTCGGACTCCTCCCTCACCCTCGTCTCCCTCTCGACCTCACCGAGCGGCCTCCCCTCCCTCTCAGCTATCCTCCTCATCCTAACCTCGAATGGGGCGGTCAGGTAGATCCTTATGTCGGGCTCCACAGCCATCCAGGCGGAGAGGTTGGCGTCGATCACGACTCCCCCCCTCTTCGACTCCTCCCTCGTCCTCGCGTCGAGGTAGTTGTCGAGCTCAGGGTCGTTCCCGGCGAGCAGGTTGAGCTCCTCTAGGGTTATTCCCCTCTCCCTGGCCCTCTCCCTGAAGATGATGCCTGTGGACACGTACCTGAGCCCGAGGGCCTCCGCCAGCCTCTGAGCCTGCGTCGACCTCCCCGAGCCGTGGAGGCCGGCGACGGTGATGACGAGGCCCCTCCCCTTAGGAGCGCCCATCTTCCTTCACCGCGCTCTCCTCGGGGTCTATCTCGAAGGTCAGGCCGAGGACCCTCGAGATGACGACGCTGGTGGCGATGGAGCTGAAGAAGTACCAGTTGGGCAGTGACATCTCGGCCGGTATATATGGGGCGGGGAACGGGAAGTAGGCGACTATCTCGTTGCCGAAGAAGCCCCCGATGAAGGAGTATATGATGAGTATGGGGATCATCGTGTATAGGCTGCTCTTCAGCCTGTCCATAGTCATCTTCGACTGTGTGGTGGCCAGCTCCTGCTGCCTCTTCTGCGCCTTGTCTATCTGCCTCTGGTTGCCGCTCTTCATCGCGGCCATCACCTGCTTCTGCACCCTCTGGCTCTCGATCATCATCCTCTTGTAGTCGTCTAGGTTCACCGCGCGCCTGTTGATGTAGCCGCTGACCAGGCCGATGCCGGCCGAGAGGACGAGGACTACAATGGTCGCGGTGGGCGGCGTCTTCAGGAAGTCCAGGTTCTGAGCAACGGTCAAAAGCAGGCCTGAGAGTGGAAACATGGTCGATCCTTTCGCTTTAGTCAATAATCCCGGGGATAAAAAGAATGCTGTCCTCTTTGCTTAACTTCTTTTAACATCCCCAGTTCAAATAATTTATTTAGATTATATCCGATTGTATTTCTATGAAGGCTTATCTTTTCTCTAATTTCTGTAGATGTTATGCCTGGATTTGAAATTATGATCTTTAATAAAATTTGTATGTTTTTATTCTGAAGTATGATGTGTATTTTGGCTTGATTTTCATCGATTCCAGCGTCGACTGTAAAATAAGTTAAATTTTGACCGAATCTAAATCTGCGGATATATCCATGATCTTCCAGTATATCTAAATGATATTTGACCCAATTAGGACCGAGGCTATGCACTCTCATGATCTCTCGAAAATACGCCCCAGGATTGGATTTAATATATTCAAAGATTTTCCGACGTTTATCATTTACGAGAACGTCAACGCCATCGAGTCTACCTCCGAGGAAAATGAATATTGTAAGGGTGTAACTGGTACCATCCTTCTCGATCAACAAATCGATTTTCAATATTTTCTCCGAATTTACGGAGTATAGTTTGTATTCTTCTATGTCTGCTTTAGCTGATCCAAAGAAATCGACAAGTTGTTCTTTATTATTTTTGTCTAGAAAATGACTACTCATAAAGTTACCTTTTTCCGATGCTACCTTTTTAAGGTCGGCGAAAAAATTCACATCCATGATGGACCG
>CAZYUK010000221.1:0-2784 GCA_964650675.1 uncultured Candidatus Bathyarchaeia archaeon | reverse complement strand
GGGTGGCAGGGTGGGGCTCAAGGGCAGCGACGGCCAGGAGATCATAATTAGGGCCAGGGAGCTCGGCGCGGTGGCCACGTCTCCAGCGAGGGCCATAGAGGCGATCAGGGAGCTTGCACCACTGAAGGATGAAGTCGAGATCGTCGCGTATCCCCACGAGATGGGGGAGGATGAGGCGAGGGAGGCCGGCTTCGAGCCAATGGTGATCGGCAGCATCAAAGCGGGAAAAACGACCTCGGAGGACACGAGGAGGGCGGCGAGGGAGATGGTCGGCCTCGGAGTCAGCCTCATCCTCTTCGCGGGAGGGGATGGCACGGCGAGGGACATCTGCGAGGCTGTCGACAGGAGGGTCCCCGCCCTCGGGATCCCGGCGGGGGTCAAGATCCACTCAGCCGTCTACGCGATCAACCCGAGCAGCGCGGGTCGCCTCGCCGTCAAGTTCCTCCGAGGCGAGGCAGAGGCGCGTGAGTCCGAGGTCATGGACATAGACGAGGAGGCGTTCAGGGAGAACAGGCTCTCGGCCAGGCTCTACGGCTACCTCATGGTCCCGTACGAGAGGACGCTCGTCCAGGGCTCGAAGGAGAGCAGCTCGGCGCCTGAGGAGTTCTTCCTGGAGTCCATAGCCGCCGATGTCGTCGAGGGGATGGAGGAGGGCGTCCTCTACATCATCGGCCCGGGCTCAACGACCAGGGCGATAACCGACAAGCTGGGCCTGGAGAAGACCCTACTCGGAGTCGACGTCGTCAAGGACAGGGTCCTCGTAGCCAAGGACGTCAACGAGGCGAGGCTCCTCGACCTGATCGGAGGCGGCAGGGCGAAGATCGTGGTCACCGTCATCGGCGGCCAGGGATTCGTCTTCGGCAGGGGCAATCAGCAGATCAGCCCCGCTGTGATCAGGGCCGTCGGCAGGGAGAACATAATAGTCGTCGCTACTCCTGGAAAGCTGTCAGCCCTCGGCGGTAGACCCCTCCTCGTCGACACCGGAGACGCCGAGCTGGACGCGCAGCTGAGCGGCTACGTGAGGGTGGTCAACGGCTACGGCCGCAGGGTCGTCTACAGGGTGAGGTCTAGGTAGGCCCGGCTACTTCGGCCTGTACGGGCCGAGGAACTCCTCCTGAAGGGTGTTCCCGCCATCGATGACGATCGACGTGCCGGTGATGTACCTCGACTCATCCGATGCTAGGAAGAGGACGAGGTCCCCAACCTCCTCGGGCGTCCCCTGCCTGCCAACAGGCACCCTGTAGCCGAACTCCCTCATCTTCTCCTCGGCGTCCCCAGCCTCCACACTGCCCCTGAGGCCGAAGGCTCCCGGGCTGTATATGTAGCCTGGCATGATGCAGTTGACGTTGATGCCGTAGCCTGCGACCTCCAGGGCGAGGGCCTTGGTGAAGCCGACGACGGCCGCCTTCGTCGAGCCGTAGGCTGTCTGGCCGCCCGCGGGCGTCCCCACCATGGGGCCCGTGACGGAGGACATGTTCACTATCTTCCCGTACCTCGCCTCCATCATCGGGGGCAGAACAGCCTTCGCGCAGCGGAACATGCCGAAGACGTTCACGTCGAACATCCTGAACAGGAAATCCTCTGGCATGTCGACTAGCCTCCTCCTGGGGTAGATGCCGGCGTTGTTCACGAGTATGTCGATCTTGCCTAGCTCGCCGAGGACGCCCTCGACCGCGGAGTTGACCTCCTCCGTCTTGGTGACGTCCATCCTCCTGAATGAGGCCTCGTGGCCGGCTCGCCTCATCTCCTCTGTCGTCACCTTGACTGCGTCCGAGACGTCTGCCAGGACGACGTGTGCGCCGTTTTCAGCAAGGACATTGGACACTCCCGCCCCTATCCCCTGAGCCGCGCCCGTTACGAGCGCGACCCTCCCGCTGAGCCTGCTCACTTTTCCTTCCTCACCTTCCTCCTGTATGCCCTCCAGCTCATCGCCCACCTCTCTGGGTCGTCGAAGGGCGAATGGTTTATCCTCGATATCGACGATCCGTGGGGCGCGGTCTTAACCTTCTCGGGCTCCGAGTACGCCTCATCGGATACCCGCCTCAGCACCTCCGCCCAGTAGTCGATGTCAGCCTTAGAGTAGGTTTCACATGGCTCGGGGGTGAAAGGCTCAGGGACAATCCATGGGTGGTGGCTCGTGAAGAGGGTCTGGACTCCGTAGTCGACGACCCGCCTGTTCACGTCGTCGACGCCGACTCCGGTCTCCTCCCTCATCTCGGCGAGGCTGTACCTTATCTGGTCGACCCTCCTCCCGCCGTAGGGCTTGGTGACGCCCCTGATCTTCCTCAGCTTGGTCTCGAGGTAGCTGTTGTTGACGGCTGAGACCTCCGCCGCCTCCTTCAGCCCCTCAGCGCCCATGCTCATAGCCCACGCGTACGCCCTGACGACGGAGGGCAGGTTCCCTTGGAAGTCCCTGACCTTCCCTATGCTGTTCGGCCTGTCGTAGTCGAGGCGATATCTATCTCCTTCCTTCACGACGACGGGCACCGGCAGGAGCTCCGCCAGCTCCTCGGTGACGCCGACGGCGCCGCAGCCGGGGCCGGATGAGCCGTGGGGCGATGAGAAGGTCTTGTGGAGGTTGAAGAAGCACATGTCGAAGCCGGCGTCCCTCGCCCTGGTGACCCCGAGGAGGGCGTTTGCGTTCGCCTGGTCGTAGGCGCATAGGCCGCCGGCGTCGTGTACTATGCCGGTCCACTCGTCTATCTGCCTGTTGAAGATGCCTGTGTCCTCCGGGTTTGTGATGAAGAGGCCTGCCGTGTGCTCGGAGACCGCCGCCTTCAGAGC
>CAZYUK010000220.1:0-2787 GCA_964650675.1 uncultured Candidatus Bathyarchaeia archaeon | reverse complement strand
GCCTGAAGAGCGGGATGCTCTGTTCGAAGTGCCAGCAGAAGGTCAAGTCTGGGGCAGTGAGCGGCAACTACATCGAGGTCGCCAAGAAGCTCCTCGAGTACGAGGGGCAGAACCAGTTCCTCCAGACAGTTAACCTCGAGAACGTCTTCGACGCCGGAAGCTTCCTCGTCCTGGTCGTTGGGAGGGGCGACAGCGGCAAGTTCGCCATCAACCAGAAGGTCACCAGGGACCTCGGAGACTCCTTCGGCAAGAGGGTGCTCGTCCTGGAGACCGGCGTCAACGACAGGAAGTTCCTCGAGGACCTCTTCTCGAGCCAGCAGATAGTCACCATAAACATCATCTGGCTGCCTGACGGGAGCACCGAGACCAGGGTGGTCCTCAGGGGGCGGGGGGCGAAGCGGCTGAGCAAGAAGCGCATACAGGCTCTCGTGGAGGTCGCCAAGAAGGTCAGGAAAATGGATCTCCGCGTCGAGTACGCCTACTAGGCCGATGAATGTTTTTATTGCAAAACCCTATTCTACCCAGTAGCTCGTATCCTAATCGGAGCCTTTGCCGATGTTCAACAGGGTCTATATCGAGGAGGCCAAGGGGAGGCTGGGCGAGGAGGTCACGGTCGCGGGCTGGGTCGTCAGGACCAGGGAGCTCGCCAAGATGAGGTTCATCCTCCTCCGAGACATGACGGGGGAGATACAGGTCACGGTGAGGAGGGGAGGCGGCATCCCGGACATCGAGCTGGGCAGGGAGGACGTCATCGCCGTGAGGGGGAAGGCTGTGCAGAGCAGGATAGCCAACGCAGGCGTGGAGTTCACGCCGGAGAGCATCGATGTCGTGAACAGGTCCAGGCAGCCTCTGCCGGTCGACATCGCCGAGACGAGCCAGTCGGAGCTCGAGACCAGGCTCAACTGGAGGTTCCTGGACCTCCGCGCCCCCCAGACGCGCGCCATCTTCACCATCCAGGACAGGCTCCTCACGAGCTTCCGCGGATACCTCACGGAGCACGGGTACATGGAGATACAACCGCCCTGCATCATAGCCTCCGCCTCCGAGGGGGGCGCGGAGCTGTTCAGGATCCCCTACTTCGAGAGGCAGGCCTTCCTGGCGCAGAGCCCCCAGCTGTATAAGCAGATGTGTGCGGTCAGCCTCGAGAAGGTCTTCACGGTGACGCCTGTGTGGAGGGCTGAGAAGTTCAACACCCCCACCCACCTGAACGAGGTGAGGCAGATGGACATAGAGCAGGCCTTCAGCGACGACGAGGAGGCGATGGGGGTGCTCGAGGAGGTGCTCTCCAACATGCTCAGCGACGTGAGGGAGGGCTGCGCGCCCCAGCTGAGGCTGCTTAAACGGGAGATCAGGGTCCCCGAGCTTCCCCTTAGGAGGATAACGTACACGGAGGCTGTGGAGACGCTTCAGGGGGCCGGGGAGGCGATCGGCTGGGGGGACGACTTCACGAAGCCCCAGGAGAGGAAGCTCATGGAGCTGGTGGGGCTCGAGGCGTTCTTCCTCAAGGACTGGCCGTCGGCGCAGAAGGCGTTCTACGCGATGCCCCACGCCGACAACCCCGAGCTCGTCCACGCCTTCGACTGCATCTACGGCGGCATAGAGGTCTGCAGCGGCACACAGCGGATACACATCCCTGAGCTGCTTAGGCAGCAGCTGAGGAAGAAGGGGCTTGACCCCGCCGACTTCGAGCACTACATCGACAGCTTCAGCTACGGTGCTCCGCCCCACGCGGGGTGGAGCATAGGGCTGGAGAGGCTGACGATGGCCGTGACGGGGATGCAGAACATCAGGGAGTGCTGCATGTTCCCCAGGGACAGGGAGAGGCTGGTGCCCTAGGTGGCGGGGGAAGGGCAGTTCCAGTACAAGATGTGCGTTGTGATCCGCACCGACCTGGGCATGAGCGTCGGGAAGATGATAGCTCAGGCCTGCCACGCGGCCGTGGAGGCTTCCGAGGAGGCTAAGAGGGTGAACCACTCAGCCTGGAGGAGGTGGAGGGACGAGGGGGCCAAGAAGGTCGCCCTCGGGGCGGAGGGCGAGGATGAGCTCAGGGAGCTCGCCGAGAGGGCTGAGGGTCTCGGCATAGCCGCCGCCGTAATAGAGGACAGGGGGCTCACAGAGGTGCCCCCGGGCACCGTGACGGCGCTGGGACTCGGCCCCGACCTCTCAAGCAGGCTGGACAAGGTGACGGGAAGCCTGCCGCTCCTCAAGTAGAGCGGACTGAAACATACCTCGTCGCGAGAACGGTTCGCTGATCCAGAAGCTGAAGGGCGTTAGAACTGGGGATTTTATGGTCCTGTGAATCCGCACGACGGGCACTTGTACTGCCTCCCGAAGAGCCTGCACTTCTCGCAGCGCCAGATTGTGATGGCCCCGCAGCTGGGGCAGGAGAACTTTATAGCCTTCTCCCCCGGGGAGATCTTCCTGCCGCAGGATATGCATGTGCTCATCGTGGTCCATGTGTAAGCCGATGAATCGGTATTTAAACGTTGACGAGTGCGGCTAGCTCGGAGACGGCCAGCCTGCCGGCGCCTCTGACGAGCATGGAAAGTATCCGCGGGTTCCTGAGCGCCCGCATGATGGCGCCCCTCTGCAGGTCCATGTCCCCCTCCTCGACGACGCCGAGGAGCAGGCCCTCAAGCCCCTCCGCCCTGAGGGATGAGAGGAGCCTGTCAAATCTGTCGTCGGAGAGCCTGTCGGCGAACCTCCTGGCGACGAGCATGGCGTCGAACTCCCCGCCGTACAGCCTCCGCCAGGACTCGTCGTATCTCCCGAGGAACTTCTCGGAGG
>CAZYUK010000219.1:0-2800 GCA_964650675.1 uncultured Candidatus Bathyarchaeia archaeon | reverse complement strand
TGTGGGCGAGCGCCCTCTCGGTCACCTCGCCGAGCATCGCGTATCCGGTCTCCTGTAGGCTGAAGCAGAGGTCCTCGAGGCTGTGCCTGCCGCTCCTGAGCTCGTTTATCGCGGCGGTCATCAGGCCGGTGAAGCTCATGTCCATCCCCTTAACGGCGTATGGCAACTCGATCAGCTTGGTCCCCTTTAGAGCCATCTTCTCGATGGCGGGGCCGCCCGGGTACTCCAGCCCCGCTTCCCTTGCGAAGGTGTCAAGGCAGTTGCCCACAGCTATGTCCAGCGTCTCGCCGAAGACCCTGTACCTGCCGGCCTCGAAGCCTGAGATGAGGGTGTTGCCTCCTGAAACGTATAAGGTGAGCGGATCAATGGCGCCCGTGGATAGTCGTCCGATCTCTATGTGGGCGACGCAGTGGTTCACCCCGACGAGGGGCACCTTCAGGTATGCTGAGAGCGCCCGAGCGGCCGTGGCCCCCGTCCTGAGGCATGGGCCGAGGCCGGGACCCTGCGCGAAGGAGACGACGCCGATGTCGCTCGCCCTTATTTTAGCCGTCTCGAGCGCCCTCGATATCACTGTGCCCATTTTCTCCGAGTGGTGACGGGCCGCCTCCCTTGGGTGGATGCCTCCCTTCTCCGGAATGTGGACGTCGACCTCGTTGGCAAGGATGGATCCGTCTGAGGAGGCCACACCTACCCCGAGATTGTCGGCGGTGGACTCTATGCCCAGACAGATGAGCGACACCAACGCAGGCGCCTTCAAAGGGAAGGGGCTAGGATTCGATAAAAACATTATCGAATGATCTCTTAACACATATGAGGGTAACAAAACGAGAAAAATGCTTCATTGTTCCTTGTACAGGTTACAAAGTCACCCCGGCACTCTTCCTAAAGGAATAGTTCTCTCCACTAAGCCTATCCCCTCGGGAACCAGCAGCATCTGCTTAAGATCTGCTGTTTTTATGCACATTTTCTCATCGTCGAAGATGTCCTCGTCGAGGGAGAGGGCGACAACCCTCCCTATGAGGACTATCTGTCCTCCCTCAAGCCTCCTGCTCCAGGTCAGCCTGCACTCGGCGTGCGCCTTGCACTCCTTCACCCTAGGAGGCCTGACCAGTGTGGAGGGTATGGCCGTGAGCCCAGCATCCTCGACCTCGTCGACCCCATCGGGGTGGGAGGCGGCGGTTCTCTTCACCTGCCTCAGTAGGTCCAGGCTAGGCAGGTTGACCACGAACTCACGCGTCTCGAGGACGTTCTTGGCCGTGTGATGGTTGACGTTGCAGCCGAACATTATGTGCTTTGGGGAGCAGTACATCACCCATGACTTGAGGGCTGCGTTCACCCTCCCTCCGCCGTCGACTGTAGTCACTATCGTTATCGGCTGGGGCAGGACGAAGTTGATCTCGATCCAGTGCTCACTGACCACCCCTGATGAGCCTTCAGGGGGCTCGACGGGAAGAATTTTCTTCAACTAAATCAAATAATCCGTTATCTCCCTGAATATAAAAGCCCGCCATTTTACGTGAGCTCGCTGCGAGGAATTTCTTTACGGAGGAAGGCTTTCCCAGAGAATTGCTAGAGGACGTCACCTTACAACTTGAGGTCTCCAGCGCCGAGGTTGTCGGCGGTGGACTCTATACCTAAGCAGATGAGGGGCCCCAACGCCTGCGCCTTCAATGGGAAGGGCTAGGATTCGATAAAAACCTTTAGAAAAAATCTTTGAGAAAAATTATCGGTCCAGGCTTCCCAGTTGCGGACGCAATATTTGCGGTGTTTTAGGACTCCACTGTGTATTAACAGATATATTACAATATATGGCATTAAAATACCTTTACGTAATAATTAATTGATAGGGAAGCACAACTGAACGCGCATATACCCTCCCCGTGCATGGTGTTTGCCCAGGTGGGAGCGACCGAAGGGTCAAAGCAGCGAAAGACCCCCAAAGCCGCGGAGCCGTGAGGAGTGGGCTGCGAAGGACTCAGCTGGCTTAGGCTGGCGGAGAAACCTACGCTCCTCAGCAGATCTCGAGCGCACGCGTGACGTTCCCGGGAACGGGATATAACCGCGCGGGAGCTGCCTCTCGGCGATCTCGCCCGGGCACCTTAATTCTTTGGGTGCACTCAACTCAAATGGAAGACGAGTGATGCACGTTCACGCGTACAACATCAAATAATTTATTCACCGCTCCTTTCCGGGGAACTCGGTTCGCCGGCGTCGCCTCCGGTGTGTCTCCTCATTATCTCCTCGATCTCCCCCTGCAGGCCGGGGTTCTTCTCGATTATTTCGCTCAGCTTCTGAACCGAGCTGCTCCACCTCTCTCTGGTCTCCTCACCGTACTCCCAGGCGAAGTCGAATAGCGCCGAGAGGGCCCTAATCGACCTGTCAAGGGAGGAGCAGACGGGCCCGAGGTCGGCGGCGGCTTTCCTGTCCTGTATGAGCATCTCGAGGACTGGGAACTGGATTATCGCGGCCTCGCCGGAGATCTCGACCCTGACCCCATCCCCGATCCTGGTTATCCTCTCCTGCGGCACCCCCATCCTGACCAGGAGCTGGACGGCGTTCTCGAGTGAAAGCTCCATGACCTCCCTGGGCAGATATGTGAAGCGCTCAGTGTAGGCGAGGCTGAAGCCATCTGCGCCGTGCCTAACGAGGCTTATCTCAAGCCTGTCTGGGACGAATCCGATCCCTCTGTCGACGCCATACTTCTTGAATACATCGTTGATCTCCCTGAACAGCGCGTCTGCGTCTACCTGCTTCAAGTGGCTCAACCAACGTCGATGATCGGGCGTTCAGATATAAACAG
>CAZYUK010000218.1:0-2851 GCA_964650675.1 uncultured Candidatus Bathyarchaeia archaeon | reverse complement strand
CCTATATGTCCCGAAGGGGACGTTGAACTCCCCCCTGGCGTTCACCCTGTACAGGCCGTTGTAGCCTGTCCTGTTAAGGTAGATGAGGATGGCGGCGTCCTCGACATCGTTGGCCTCCCTTGAGTTGAATCGGTCCCGGAGCCTGTAGTACTCACCCTCATCGTACCTGTAGCCGAGAGCCACCTCTATGAGCTCCTCGGGGTGGTCCCTGACCACCCTGTAGAAGTTCATCAGCCTCGGGTTGACGTCGTTTATCGAGCCACTCGTCGGCTCAATGCTGAAGAAGACGGCTCCGCCGCCGACGAACGGCTCATGGTACCCCCTCCCCTCGAGGTCGCCGGGCAACAAGGCCCTGATCGCCTTGACTAGGCTCGCCTTGCCGCCGGCCCACTTGAGGAGAGGCCTCAAAAGGGGGCACCTATAGGGAGGTGAAGCCCTCCACAGTCTTCTCGTCCAGCCTCTTGATCAGCTCGATGAGGAGGCGCACGGCGTTCTCCGTGTCCCTGAGGCTGATGAGGCCGACGTGGCTGTGGATGTGCCTCGTGGGCACGCCCATGACGACCGTCGGGCAGCCGGCCCTGCTCATGTGGATCGGGGCGCCGTCTGTCCTGCCGCTCTTCATCAGCGTGAGCTGGAGCGGTATCTGGGCCTGCCTCGCCACCTCGATGACCCACTCCTTTAGGGGCTGGTTCGGGATCATGCCCGCGTCGAAGGTGAGCAGGCTGGGCCCCCTCCCCATCCTGGCCAGGGCCTCCTGGGGCTTGATGCCGGGGACGTCGCCTGCGATGTCCACCTCGAGCACGATGGCCACGTCAGGGTCTACGACGTGGGCGATTGTCGTGGCGCCCCTGAGGCCGACCTCCTCCTGGACGGTCGCCGCTCCGTAGACCGTGTTGGGGTGGCTCAGCCCCTGCTCCTTGATCCTCATGATCGCCTCCGAGATGATGAAGGCGCCTATGCGGTCGTCGAACGCCTTAGCCATCGCCACCTTCCCGTCCTGGATGAGCATGAACGGGCTCCAGGGGACGGCGGGGTCGCCGACCTTGATCCCTGACTCCTCGACCTCGGCCCTGCTCGTGGCGCCGATGTCGATGAACATGTCCTTCTTCTCCAGGACCTTCTTCCTCTCCTCCTCCGACACTATGTGGGTGGGCTTCGCCGCGATGACGCCGTGGACGTCGCCTCTGCCGCCCCTGATCACAACCCTGTGGCCGAGGAGGACCTGATCCCACCAGCCGCCGAGCTGGTGGAATGTGAGGTAGCCCTCGTCTGTGATGCTGGAGACGATGAAGCCGACCTCGTCTGTGTGGCCGGCGAGGAGCACCCTCGGCCTCTCCTCCCCTCTGGCGACGAAGGCGACCGAGCCCATCTTGTCCGTTATCACCTCGTCCGAGATCGGCTCCATGTAGCCCTTGAGGAGGCCGTTCACCTCACGCTCGAAGCCTGAGGGGCCGAAGGCCTCCATCATCTCCCTCATCAGCTTCAAGGATTTTTTATCAAGCATAACGGTTCGATACAATATTCACGTGTTTATAATTTAGAGTTATCCAAGGGGCGACGGGATCTGCGTCGAGGGCTTAAAATCATCATGTTCAGCGTATAAAGAATCTGCGGTCCCCCGGCGACGATCCCTGTTGTGTGGGATCGGTAAACGCCGTCCCGTCGGAGGGTCCACGTTTGACGGTGAACGCGCATTACTTTAGCATCGCCGGGCGCAGGTTGATATCGGTCGAAATTTTCAATATCGGCGGCAAGAGACGGCTCATCGGGGCTCGTTTTTACCTGCTGGACGGAGGATCGATTGACAGACGGGTTTTATAACGTTGTCAAATGGTTGCTTGTCTTGAAGGGGGCCTGGCCGCGTCGGCAGTCGTTCCTCGTTGCCGTCCGGGCGGCCTCGCTCCTGACGGGCATCAGACTGAGGACGCCTTTTCGTTCCTAGGAAGCCCTGCGCCCGCGGCCACGGCAGGTTATTCTCATTTGCACTGACTAAAAAGAATATTCTCTCATTTATTGAGAATAACCCATTTTTTTGAGATAAAATGTGCCTCCGGACACAGAATGATGCCCCAGACCGCCCTTTTCCAAGCCCAAGTCGCCGGTTAGGTTATCAATCGAGGACCTTACGGGCGGTCGTCAGGTACCCGGAGTGGCCGAGCATCAGGGTCTCCGGGCGCGTCCTGTTCTCCGCGACGGTTATCCTCCTCATGATCAGCTCGACCGTCTCAACCTCGATGAACGGGTGCCCCTCGACCTCGGCGACCGTCCTCATCACCTGCTCGATCGTCGGGCTGAATGAGAGGAAGACCCCGCTCCCGGCCAAAGCCCCCCATGCGTGTGGCACGACGAGCCACGGCGTCGCCATGTCGAGGACCACGGCGTCAACCTCCCCCTCGTCGATCCCCTGGGTCACGTCACCGAGCCTCATGTCGACGTATTCCTTCAGGCCGGCGCGCTCGACGTTGCCCGCCGCTATCCTCTGTGACCTGGACTCTATCTCGTATGAGATCACCTTGCCCTCGGGCTTCACGGCGTTTATGAGCGCCATTGTGAGGGCGCCGCTGCCCGTCCCGGCCTCGACGACCCTGCTCCCTGAGCCTACGCCCACCTGGAAGAGGATGTACCCGATGTCCTTGGGGTATAGGACCTGTGTCCGCCTGTCAGTCTTCAGCACCCTGTCCCTGATGAGGGGCCTGAGGCCGTAGAACTTGGCGCCTAGGCTGCTGATCAGCCCGGAGCCGTATGGTCTCCCGATGAACGAGCCGAGGTCGACGTATCCCTTGTGGGTGTGGAACTGCCTACCATGCTCGGCCCGGACCTGGTACGTGCGCCTCTCGTCAAGGTATAGGAG
>CAZYUK010000217.1:0-2897 GCA_964650675.1 uncultured Candidatus Bathyarchaeia archaeon | reverse complement strand
CTTATTGGTAACGGAAAATTCCATAAAAACATCGAACCAGATGAAAAATCTTGGAAAAAAATATCGTTTCGTTTTCCTCAACTTGGCTCGGGGGAGACAAGCATATTGAGTGTATCTAGAGATTGTAAAAGCTCTGAAAAGGTCTGTTTGCTTGATAATAAACATGCCCGTGATGCCGCTGATTTATTGCATCAGGATAAACATGGAACTGTTTGGTTTATTGAAGAGTGCTATAAAGTGAGAATAATAAGTAAAGATGAAGCTTTAATTATCTTACGAAATATACGGAATCATTCTTTTTGGCTTGATAAAAAAATTTTGATCGATACAATCACACGAATTTCACGGGAAAAGTAATAATGTCACAATTAATGGAAAAGTGAATTCTCGCATCTTTGATTTCAGACTTTTACTTCCTATATCGACTCCTACCCTCGTCATCTCATTCAAAACGGCCCCAAGTGAGAAGTTAAAAAACTGGGACATCAACTAACCACTCAAATAGACGATGACTAAACACGTCTAAATATACCGCAACAAATCGATAGAGATATTCTCAGAAAATACTCCGGTAAATAGCTAGTGAAACCGAACATTTTCACCACGAGAAATACGAAGAACAGCGTCATAACTACACCCCCAACTGCGTATTACTTATATTACCGATCCCACGATCCATCACCCATGGTCGAGGTAGTCTCCGCCAAGGTCGACGACGACACCCGCCGCAGGATGAGGCGGCTCCCCGGCGTCAACTGGAGCGAGGTCATGCGCGAAGCCATCGTCAACAAGATCGAGGAAGAGGAAACAAGGCGCGCCCAGGTCGACATGGAGAGGGTGGAGAAGGCCGCCAAGGAGACAGACGCCCTCAGGACCCCCTCTAAGCCCGGATGGGACAGCACCGAGGAGATCAGAAGATGGCGGGACGCCCGAAGGTAGCCGTCGTCGACGCCTCAGTCGTGGTCAAGTGGTTCAAGGAAGAGGCCAACACGGATAGGGCCCTCTCCCTCAGGGACGACTGGGCCGCCGGCAGGGTCGTCCTCCACACCGTGGAGTTCATGCCATACGAGGTCCTCAACGCCCTCAGATACGATCCAGTCCAGACAGAAGAGACCCTGAGGAGGGTCGCAGACAACCTACGCGGCTACCCCTTCCGCCTACTCCCATTCGCCGAGATAGCCGAGAGGACCGCAGAGAACGCCCTCAGACACGGCATCAGCGTCTACGACGCTGCCTACCTCAGCGCTGCAGAGGAGCTCGGAGCCCCAGCCTACACCGCGGACGAGAAGCTCATCACCAGGGTCGGCGGCGACACTCTCCACGACATCGCCGAGTACACGATCCAGGAGTAAACACACGATGCTGGGAGCGCACAGTCCAGGGCGACGAAGATGAAGGTCACCATCAGATATACGGAGACCCCGCGAGGCGAGGCAGTGACAGCCCTCAACCCGGGCACATACCTCTTGAAGCCCAACCTCTTCACCACGATAACATCCGAGGAGGGCGCCACCACCGACCCCGGCCTCATACTCTCCGTCGCCGAGGAGCTCAGGAGATCAGGCTCGAGGCCCATCCTAGGCGAGTGCCCCGCGATGGCGAGCTACGCCCGCCCAGACATAGTATTCGACGGCCTAGGCATAAGGGAGCTCTGTAGGAAGCATGACGTGGAGCTCCGCGTCCTCGACCGCGACAGACCGGTGAGGGTCAATGTGCCCGAGGGCGTCGTCCTGAAGGAGCTCTGGCTCCCGGAGACCGTCTTCGAGGTCGACGGGATTATCAACATCCCCAAGCTAAAGACGCATCAGCTCACCACCCTCACATGCGCCGTCAAGAACCTCTTCGGGCTGCAGCAGGGGGGCTCCAAGGCGAACCACCACCGCCGGGTGGCCAACGACCCCGAGGCGTTTTCCAACCTCCTCCTCGACATATACGCCGCCGTCAGACCACACGTGAAGCTCAACATAGTCGACGCCATCGTCGCCATGGAGGGGGAGGGACCGACCACCGGCGACCCCGTCAGGATGAACACTATAGTCTCCGGCGAGGACGCCGCCGCCGTCGACTACGTCTGCGCCTGCCTCTCTGGATGGGACCCCATGACCGTCCCCACCATAAGGCTGGCGGCCGAGCGGGGCCTCGGACCCAGCAGCCTCGACGAGGTAGAGGTCGCGGGCACGCCCATCGAAGAGGCGAGGCGCCCCCTAAGGAAACCGACCACAAGCTCCGACCTGGAACAGTTCCACGCGATCAGGATGCGGATCAGGGCCGACCCCGACAGATGCCAGGGATGCGGCATCTGCGCCGAGGTCTGCCCCGCCTCCGCCATAACCCTGACAGGGGTCCCCGAGATAGACTACGCCCGCTGCATCCAGTGCTTCTGCTGCGCCGAGCTCTGCCCACGCGGAGCCCTTAAAGCCATCCGCCCCGAGGAGATGAACCATGCATAGATGCCTCTTCTGCGCCATAGCCGCCGGCAGGGTTCCAGCAAACATCGTCTACGAGGACGAAAGGACCGTGGCCTTCCTGGACATCCACCCCAGCGCCCCGGGCCACACGCTGATAATCCCGAGGGTCCACGCGGCCAGGATAGAGGACCTCTCGGCCGAGGACGCTATAGCCCTGTTCGCCGCCCTCCACAGGCTCGCCAAGCCGATACGTGAGGCTATGGGGGCCGAGGCGGCCACGGTGGGCATAAACGACGGCCCAGGAAGCGGGCAGGTGATCCCACACGTACACATCCACGTCATCCCCCGCCGGAGCGGGGACGGGGGAACCATAGTCCAGAGCCTGGCAAGGCACCTCAGCCGCCCGTCCCAGGAGGAGCTCGGGGAGACCGCCGAGAGGATAAGGCGGCTCGCCGAGGGTTGACAGACCACCTAGCCGATCTTCTCGAC
>CAZYUK010000216.1:0-2897 GCA_964650675.1 uncultured Candidatus Bathyarchaeia archaeon | reverse complement strand
TTCGGCTCCTCCACCACCTTCACGCCTTCCGGCAAGGTGAAGCCGATAGGCAACGAGAGGCTCAAGAAGAACATGGCGCTCATCGCGGCTGCTCACCCAGGCGTGAAGTATGTGGCGACAGCATGCGTCTCCTACCCGATAGACCTGATGAACAAGGTCAGGAAGGCTCTGGCGAGCGGGAGGCCCTCGCTCCTGCACCTCCTCGTGCCATGCCCGAAGGGATGGATCTTCCCGCCAGAGGAGACGATCGAGATAGGGAGGCTGGCGGTCAGCACGGGCACATGGGTTCTATGGGAGTACGAGGACGGCAGGTTCAGAATGACTGTCAAGCCCACATCCAGGAAGCCCGTCAGGGACTATCTGCTGAGGCAGGGAAGGTTCAGCCACCTCTCAAAGAACGAGGGCGTCCTGGAATACGTTCAGCTGCTGGTCGAGGAGGAGTGGCGGTACTGGGCAGAGATGGATAAACTCGGGAAGATAGTGTTGCCCTGGGTCTCGCCGTACAGCTTCACCGTGCAACCGACGGGGAAGTCTGATAGCCCGTAATCTACGCTCAACGAAAGACGCCGCACCGAGCCCATAAGGCGGCTGAAGAGGCCTATACCCGGATCGGGGGCAGCTCGACCTTGAGCTCCCCGCAGATCTCAGCGATCTTTTTCCAGGTCTCGTCCTCAACGAATATTCCTTCACTGAGGAGCTTCCTCCGCATCCTCCTCTCCGGTTCGCCCGGAATCATTATCTCGTCGTAGCCCGGAGCCTTGGGGGATTCCCTGACGCTCCTGAGGAGGTCGTCGACCCTCCTCTTGAACTGGGTTATGTCGGTCATCTTCGCAACGTTTATCACCATCATGAAGACGCCGTTGCCTCCGTAGAACGGTCTCGCCTTGTACTCCTCGCTGTTCGAGCATCCTGCCCCGCTGAGGGCGCCTGTCAGGATCTCAACGAGGAGGGAGAGGCCGAAGCCCTTGTACCCCACGACTCCACCCAGCGTCCTTAGCATGCCCTGCCTGTTGTACCAACTCGGGTCGGTCGTCGGGTTCCCGTCGGCGTCCATGAATATCTGGTCGTCCGGAAGCTTCTCGCCCCGCGCCAGGTACACCATGATCTTACCCTGGGCCCATACGGAGGTCGCCATGTCGAGGACCATAGGTGGCTCTTTCCCGGCGGGGATGGCGAAGCAGAGGGGGTTAGTCCCCAGCTGCTTCGATTTCCCTCCGAAGGGTGCCACATTGGTCGCCGAGTTCACACTCATGATGCCTAACATGTCCTCAGCGAGGGCCATCTCCGCGTACGAGTTCAGGCGGCCCACATGCTGGCAATGTTGAATAGTAACGAGGCCGACTATGTTCTCCCTGGCCTTCCTGATGCAGATCTTCATCGCCTCCCTGGCGACGACCTGGCCGAAGTTCCATCCCCCATCGATCGAGGCGGTGTTAGGAGTCTCCTCTATGATCCTTATCTTAGTTCCGGGCTTCACGGCGCCCATCTTGATGCCCTTGACGTAGTTTGGGAGCCTTATTATGCCGTGGCTGTCGAATCCGGTCAGGTTTGCCTCGACGAGCAGGTTCGAGACCAGCTTAGCCTCATTCTTGGGGGCTCCGAGAGCCTCGAAGATCTCGGTGCCAAGGTTCCTAAGCTGCTGGGCACTCAGTACAGGCATTTTCGCATCAGCACCTTCTGGGTGCATCAGTCCTTTAAGCTTGTCATGCCCTGCGCTCGTCTGATGAATGAGCAGAAGGCCTAGGCTGCGATCCTCTTCGAAAGTCTCTTGATCTGCTTCGCGAATTTGGTGGCCATCAGCTTAGCCGGATCTCCTATGGCATCCTCGATCCCTGAGTCGAATGATAAGGGGCCTAGGTAGCTGAATTGGAGTTCCTCTACCTCGCCGCGGATGTAGCCGGCGGGCTTTGTCGCCATGTTCTCAATGACGCCGATGACCGGGGTGCCCGTCTCCCTGAGCAGCAGTAGGAGCTTCCTCACGGACTCGAACGCTACCCTCGATGGTGTGGTGACGACGAGGAAGCTTATCCTCGGGATGAGCCTGAGGAGGTCAAGGGTTGCGTCTCCTATGCCTGGTGGCATGTCGATTATCAGGCAGTCGAGATCACCCCAACGGGTAACGGCGAGGAGCTCGATGAGGGCGTTCGAGACGTCGGCGCCCCTAAGTGGCACAGGCTCATCGACCGAGTAGTAGACGATCGACATGTAGCTGAGGTCGCGGACGACAGGCGGTATGATGCCCCTCTCCTCCTTGGGGTGGAGGCCCTCAGCCCCGAGGATGACGTGGGTGCTGGGGCTGGTGAAGTCGAGGTCGAGCAGGCCAACCTTTTTTCCCTTCTCTGCTAGGGTGAGTGCCAGGAAGGTAGCTACTATGCTCTTGCCCACGCCGCCCTTACCGCTTGAGACGGCGATTATCCTCCTGATGCCACTGAACCTCTCCGCGATTATCTCGATGCGGGGGTCACGCATCCCTCTTCAACCCCCTTATATACGCTATCCAGACGCCGCGGCCCTCGACGACCTCGAAGTCCGGGCTGCCACAACCAGGGCACTTTATGTAGACATGGGCCATCTCTGGGACGAAGTGGATCGCCTCGGAGACATCCTTATCCAAGTTCTCCGTCTTGAAGCCCCACTCCGTTGAGCACTTCCTGCACCTGAACTTGGCGGGCGCAGCCTCGAGGACGAACCTGGTCTTCTCCATGCCGGGTCCCCTGAGCTGGTCGAGGGCGAACTCTATAATCTCATGCTCGACCTGCTGAAGCTCGCCGATCATGACCTTGACCTCCGTGACCTCGGTCAGCCCTTGCTCCTCGGCGACCCTCCTCGCCGTGGAGACTATTCCCTCGGCGAGGGCCCACTCGTGCATGGCTGGGCTATTCGGTTGACGCCTTAAT
>CAZYUK010000215.1:0-2898 GCA_964650675.1 uncultured Candidatus Bathyarchaeia archaeon | reverse complement strand
GGATCTCGCTGAGTCCGACGGCGAAGCCGCCGACTATGGCGCCGTAGACGCTCTCGAAGCCGCCGAGTAGGCTGCCCGCCATGATGCTCGTGATGATAGCCGAGCCTGACCCCGGGGTGCTCATGAACCACATCGGGATCATGGCGCCCGCTAGGCAGG
This sequence comes from uncultured Candidatus Bathyarchaeia archaeon, assembly GCA_964650675.1. GTDB lineage: Archaea > Thermoproteota > Bathyarchaeia > TCS64 > TCS64 > UBA8941. The sequence continues at coordinate 2,739 of CAZYUK010000215.1, read as the reverse complement.
CGAGTCCGCCGGTCAGGAACCAGGAGAAGAGCTGTATCTGGTTGATGTTGATCCCGAGGACGGAGGATAGTTCAGGGTCCTCCGCCGTCGCCCGCATGGCGACCCCCATCTTGGTCCTCGTGAGGAGGTAGTGTAGCACGAGTACGGCTGCGATGCTGATGCCTATCGCGACTGGAAATATCCCTGGGAATCCGATCCACTCGAAGTCGTTCTCCTTCAGTAGGAAGTTCTGGGCGTAGCCACCCATCATTGCCCTGAGCCAGAAGGCATAGATGTAGATCAGCGCCGACAGGGTTATCTGGATGGCCAGAGTCGCGATAGTCAGTACGATGGATCCTCCCCCCATCCTTGCCAGGGTACCGATGACCAGAATATATATGATTACGCTCATTATGCCTCCGACTATGAAGGCGACCGGGAAGCCGAGGTACGGCGACAGTCCCCAGACCTTCGCAAAGGTGAAGCTGACGTAGATGCCTACACCGGCATACGTGCCGTGCGCGAAGTTAGGCACCTTAGCGGTCAGGTACGTTAGAGTGAAGCCGACACTCAGTAGAGTTAACTCGCTCGCGTAAACGAGCGCAGCCAACCATAACGCTGGAATTAACATTTTTTTCCAACAGCCCTCTCAGCTTCTCGATTAATAATATTTTTCCCATACAATATCTGGATTACAGATAAATGTTAAAAATAGGTTCTCTTAACCTCATTTTTTAAATCTATTTTTTAGTACTTCTCGGTACGAAGCAGCCTTTTTACGTCGCATTGACAGTACTTGTAGTATAAATCTTAAATAGTTTAAAAGGAGAAAATAGCATTGCGACAAACTAAGGTGTAAAACTTGGAATCGAAAGGAATGACTCTAGCTATAGTGTTACTAGTGGTCGGCTTGGCCGTAGGAGCCGGAGTAGGCTACTACGCCATGCCGCCAAAGGTTGAGACACAGACTGTGACCAAGACTGAGTACAAGAGGCCCCTCGATGGCAAGACCATCAAGATCGGCTACATCGCCTCATCCACCATCGGCCTTGAGACGGGCCAGCCGCTGCACAAGCAGATCGTTGAGACAGACATGAACGCGTACGCCACCAGGCTCGGATACGGAGTCAAGTTCGACTATCTCATAGACGACGCCACGGGCCTCGCCAACGTCCACCTCGAGAAGGTTCAATCCTTCAAGTCGATGGGAGTCACCGTCTTCGAGGGAGGAGGCTGGTCGGCTCAGGCCTCGGGATCCGTAGGCTACTGTAACGAGAACAATATGCTCATGTGGAGCGCCAGCTCCACCACGCCTCTGCTGATGATCCCAAACGACAACCTCTACAGGATGTGCCCGACCGACCTGGTGCAGGCCCCCGCCATCGCCGAGATGCTCTGGAGCTACGGCATCAAGGCCATAGTAGTTATCTTCCGTGGAGACGCCTGGGCCGACGGCATCTACAACATCCTGAAGCCCGAGTTCGAGAAGAAGGGCGGCGTCGTGCTGGAGAAGTACCGGTACGCCACTGAGGTGACGGAGTGGAGCAGCTACCTGCAGTCAGCCGAGAACGTGCTCTCCGCAGCGGCGGCGAAGTATGGCGCCGACAGGATAGCGGTCGAGCTCATCTCCTTCCAGGAGGGCGTGAACATCATCACACAGGCAAAGGACTACCCGACCGTCTACGGATGTAAATGGTTCGGAAGTGATGGGACGAGTACGACCCAGCAGTTCATAGACGACGCGCCGACGCACGCAGACAAACTTAGCATCTACAGCACGTTGGCTGCCCCCGCCGCATCTGAAAAGTACTCCACCCTATGGGACAGGTACTTCGCCCTCGTCAGCCAGCCCTTCGACTACTACTCAGCCTGCAGCTACGACATCGGCACCGTCCTGATGATGACGATGTTCGAGAAGCAGAGCGACGTGGCCACGGACATCATCGCGCTGCAGTCCCCCACCTGCTACGACACGTGGGGCGCCAGTGGATGGTGCCGGCTGAACGCCGACGGTGACAGGTTAGCAGGCAACTACGACATCTGGGGATACAAGGGAGACCCGTGCGAGAACATCTCCTTCGGCTTCTACAACGGCGTGAACGGCCAGGTCACATGGGACACAGCCGCCCTAGGCTTCACACCCCTGGGACCATAAACCTAAAAACTCCATTTTTTCTCTCTTTTTCCCGGTTTTTGTGATAGCAAAATCTTAAAACAATCCGTTATTTTGCTCCAAAACTATATAAACTAATTACTCGGAAGTAACGGTAGTTGATACTGAAATGTCAGAGATTCTCCGAATCGAAAATGTGAGGAAGTACTTCGGCAGATTCGCTGCGGTCGACGACATAAGCATAGGCCTCAAGGAGGGGGGCATCTACCTCCTCGTCGGGCCTAACGGATGCGGCAAGACGACCCTAACCAACTGCATCACGGGGATTTACCACGCCGACGAGGGGAAGATCTACTACAGGGACGAGGACATAACGAAGGAGGAGATGTTCAAGATCGCCAGAAGGGGGCTCGTCAGGACCTTCCAGATCGCCTCACCTTTCCTCAGGCTCACGACGCTTGAGAACATGCTCGTTGCGCTCCCCGAGAACGCCGGTGAGAACATCTTCAAGTCCCTGATGAAGCCCACCTGGATAGACAGTGAGATCAACGCCGTCAGGAGAGCATCTGAGCTGCTAAGGGTGCTCGGTCTGAAGCACGTCTGGAACAAGCCGGCGAACACGCTGAGCGGCGGAGAGCTGAAGCTCC
>CAZYUK010000214.1:0-2899 GCA_964650675.1 uncultured Candidatus Bathyarchaeia archaeon | reverse complement strand
GGAGATGGCCTTGATGCTGTTGACGCTGCTCGAGGCGCCCCTCGAGGCCCAGATTATCTGGCTCATGTAGGGGGTGAAGCCGAGGGCGAATATGTTTATGCCGGTCCCGCTCACGATCTGGTTCCCCTTGAAGGTGACGGTCAGGATGGCGTGGATGAGGCCGAGGAGGCCGCCCACCGCGACGGCGGCCAACACGCCGAGCCAGGGGTTGCCGGTGTAGTAGCTGATGGCGACCCCTGTGAAGGCGCTCGTGAGCATCATGCCCTCCAGGGCTATGTTGACGACGCCGACCCTCTCAGAGAATATGCCTCCGAGGGCTGCTAGGGTTATCGGCGTCGCCATCCTGAGAGTCGCCGCGAAGAGGCCAACGTTGATGATATCTATTATGTTCAACCCTTGTGCTCCCTCCACCTCAAGAGATACCTGATGAGCATGGGCGCTGCGACGAAGATTATGACGAGGGACTGGAGGATGACCACTATGTCGAGTGGGACGTGGGTCACCCTCGTCATCGTCATGCCCCCGCTCCTGAGGGCGCCGAATAGGATGGCGGCTATGACGACGCCGACCGGATGCAGCCCGCCGACTAGGGCGACCGCGAGGCCGTCCCATCCATATCCCGGAGAGAAACCTTCTATGAAGCGGTCGTGGACGCCCATCACCTCGCCTGCGCCCCCAAGGCCAGCCATGGCCCCGCTGACGACCAGGGCGATTATCATTGTCCTCTTCACGTTTATGCCGCCGCTCTCCGCTGCCACGGGGTTCAACCCCGAGGCTCTTACCTCGTATCCCAAAGTCGTCTTCTGCAGGATGATGTAGGTGAGGGCCACGAGGATGATCGCGATGATGAAGGAGGCTGACAGCTGGGTCGGCGGGAGTATGCGGGGTAGCTGAGCGGACGGGTCGAGCGGCACCGTCTGGGCGACCCATCCAGGCGCCTTGAACGGATAGTTTACCATATAGCTGGTGAGATAGGTGGCAACGTAGCTCAGCATCATCGTCGTTATCACCTCGTGGGCGCCTAGCTTCGCCTTCAACACGGCCGGTATGAAGCCCCAAGCTCCCCCGGCGAGTGCCCCGGCTAGTAGAGCCAGGGGCACATGGATCAGGGCGGGCAGCCCATCGAATGATATGCCGACGAGGGCCGCGGCGAAGGCGCCAATCACCAGCTGCCCCTCAGCCCCGATGTTGAACAGGCCGCTCTTCATGGCGAAGAGGAATGCGAGGGCTGTGAATATAATCGGCGTCGCCTTGGTCAGCGTCTGCCCTATACCATATATGTCACCGAAGGCCCCCCTGAGCATCATGGCGTAGGCGTCCACCGGATCGTAGCCGGTCACGGCGAGTACGACCGCGCCGACTATGAAGGCGGCGACGACCGCGATGACCTGGGGCAGCATCCTCATCAGCCCCGATCTGATCTCAGCTAGGAGCCTCGGTGAGAGTCCGATCTCCCGGTGGCCCCCCTCCCCCATCTCAGTCAACCTTGCCACCCGCCATCAGGAGGCCTAACTCCTCCTCGTCGGTCTTCTTCGGATCCTTCAAGGCCACTATTCTGCCCTCGAATATCACGGCGATCCTGTCGCTCAGAGCTCTTATCTCGTCGAGGTCGGCCGATATGAGCAGGACGGCGCAGCCGTTGTCACGCATCTCCACGAGCTTCCCCCTCACGTACTCCGTCGCCCCTATGTCGAGGCCCCTCGTCGGCTGGTAGGCTATGATCAGCTTGGGGTTCCTGCTGAACTCCCTCGCGAGCACCACCCTCTGCTGTGTGCCCCCCGAGAGGTTACGGACCGGCGTCTCCCTGCCTGGGGTGCTGATCGAGTAATCCGCTATTAGGCCGTCAGCGTATCTCGACGCCGCGCCGTAGTCGAGGACCGTATGCCTCCTCGCGAACGGCTCCTCACTCTGGCTTCCGAGGATCAGGTTCTCCATGACAGAGAAGTCTGGGATCAGGCCCTCCCTGTTCCTGTCCGCGGGCACGTGCGAGACGCCGAGCCTTATCCTTTTCTCCGGCGAGGCGGCGGTGATGTCTATCTTGTTCAGGAGGATCCTGCCACCCCTCACCCTCCTCAGCCCCGTCAGGGCCTCGACGAGCTCGCTCTGGCCGTTCCCCTCGACGCCGGCGAGGCCGAGGATCTCTGAGACTGATATGTCAAAGGTGATCCCCTTCAAGGCGGGGAGACCCCTGTCGTCCACCGCCTGCAGATCCTCGACGTTTAGGACGGCGCCCGCTCCTTGAACCGTTTTCTTCTTGAAGACCTCAAGGACCTGCCTATCCACCATCATCGTCGCGAGCTGGGATAGGCTCGTCTCCCCCGTCTTCACCGTCCCTACGAGCCTCCCCTTCTTGAGGACCGTGACCCTGTCGCAGATGGAGAGGACCTCCCTCAGCTTGTGTGAGATGAATATGACGGTCTTCCCCTGCGCCTTGAGCGCGCGGATAGCCTTCATCAGCTCCTCCACCTCCTGGGGGGTCAGGATCGCCGTCGGTTCATCGAGAATAAGGATCTCCGCGCCCCTGTGGAGAGCCTTTATTATCTCCACCCTCTGCTGGACGCCGACGGTGAGGGTGTGGACGGGCGCATCAGGGTCGACCTTGAGGTTGCATCGTTCGCTGAAGACCCTGACCTCATCCGAGGCCCTCTTCGTATCGAGGACGACCCTGCTCCTCGTCACCTCGTTGCCCAGGACGACGTTCTCGGCAACCGTGAGGCTCGGCACGAGCATGAAGTGCTGATGGACCATCCCTATTCCGTGCCTTATCGCGGTGGCGGGGCTGTCCATACGGATCTCCTCGCCGTCGACCATGATCCTCCCAGAGTCTGGCCGGTAGAGGCCGTATAGGATGCTCATGAGGACGGTTTTTCCGGCGCCGTTCTCCCCCAATAGGCCGTGG
>CAZYUK010000213.1:0-2900 GCA_964650675.1 uncultured Candidatus Bathyarchaeia archaeon | reverse complement strand
TCCTCGCTGGGCTGTACATGGCCTCCACGAGTGCCTCGAAGTCGAGCTGGTTCACAATGGCTGCGCCTGTCTTCAGGGCGTTCATGCTCAGGACTATCCCCATCTCCGCTGGCATCCGCTCCGGGTTGATGTCTATGCCGTAGAAGCCCCTGTAGTCGTACATCTTGTAGACGAGGAGGGTGGCGAGCTTCTGGTCGATGCCGAGGACGCCGACGTTGAGGTCCTGATCGTAGTTGCCTAGGGGCTGGCTATTCCAGTGGCTGTGGGCTAGGCGCCCCTCCCTGAGGACGGAGGCGAAGGCGTATGCGAGCTCCTCGTGCCCCATCAGGACGTGACCGACCTCCGGGTTCAGCCCGACGAGGGCGTGGCCCTGCCTGAGCAGCCTTAGGTTCTCCTTCGCCTCGAGCCTCGCCTCGACGTTCCGCGCCATGAGCAGGCCGTTCGCCGTGTTCCTGTAGATGTTGTTGCCGCGCGGCTCGTATGGCTTCGGCTCGAGGGCGACCCGGACCCCCGGCACCTCGTCCATCGCCTCGGCCACACCATCCTCGAACCTGCGCCACATGCCGTAGAAGTCGTGGCCGAACGGGTTCTCGTACCCGTCGATGCCCGGCCATACGACGCAGTGGTCCGCTTCGAGTTCCTTGTTGATCCTCAGCGAGTCCTTGAGCCTGTCTATGGCCGTCTTCCTGACCCTCTGGTCGGGGTTGCTGAGGCTGCCGAACTCGAACTGGCGGTCGTAGAAGAGGAGCGGGATGGCCGTGATGAGCCTGATGCCTGTCTCCTCCTGGAGTTCCTTGTAGAGGTTGATGTTATCCCAGTTCACCTCGTTGGGGTAGTGTGCCTCAACGCCGAAGCCGGCTTCGATGTAGCCGTCGTCGCGGAGCGCCTTGATCCTGTTCAGGGTCTCCTCGACCGTGCCCCTGTCTACGTAGGCTTCGTGGAACCTGTTCCCCATGGGGTAGAAGTACCATACGCCCGCGGAGAACCTGGGGACGAGCTCCGAGCCTAGGCGCCTGAGCATGGCCTCTCGGCTCGGCTCAACCTTCTGGGGACGGAGATCGAGCAGAAGTCTTCACCAGTGAAGTCTCCTCCCACGGGGTTAAATGGTTAACGAGGTGCTCAGCCTTCTTCCGCTACTACTCATAAGGCGAAAAAATTTTTTTTGCCTCGGTCGCTCAGGGAGCTCTTAGTCCTTTGTCTGCTTGGAAAGTCCTTCTCAGGTCCAGGCTGAGGTGGTCCTGGAGTCTCTGGAGCCTGCTGTATAGCTCGGTGTTCTCCGGGCTCGGTCTCACCCTGCTCCCCTCGTCTAGCTTGACGAAGGCGTCTGTGATATCGGAGATGCTCGTCCTCTCCCCGCCGGCTCGGCGGTATGTCCACATTGATTGGAGCGCCGCGCCGTAGGCTGCGCCCTCCTCGACGCCGATGCAGGCGACCTCGGCGTTGAACACGTCGGCCGCTATGCTTCTCCACGTCCTGTTCCTGGCGGCGCCTCCTGTGAGCCTCACCTCCTTTGGGTCGATGCCTAGGCCCCTGAGCCTATTGAACCCGTAGTTGAGCCCCATGGTCACCCCCTCCATCGCTGAGCGGGCCATGTTGGGGGCGGTGAGGTTATCCGCCGAGACGCCGTAGAGGACGCCTGTCCCCTCAGGGACGTTCGGGGTCCTCTCGCCGCCCAGGTAGGGGAGGAGCAGGAGTCCGCCCGACCCTGGCTGCGAACCAGCGACCGCCTCCTCGAGCCCCTCGAAGCTGTAGTTGAAAAGCCGCTTGACGAGGTCGGTGGCGACGGTCACGTTCATCGTGCAGACGAGGGGGAGCCAGCCGTTCGTCGAGTCGCAGAACGCGGCGACCTCACCTCTCGGGTCGACGACCGGCCTGTCCGAGTAGGCGTAGACGGTGCCGGATGTGCCGAGGCTGACCGTGACTATGCCGGGCCGGGTGTTGCCTGTGCCGATGGCGCCCATCATGTTATCCCCGCCGCCCGCGCTGACGAGGACATCCCTCAGCCCGAGCCTTTCAGCCGCCTCGCTCCTCAGGTAGCCGGCGGGCTCATCCGAGGGATGAATGAATGGAAGCTTCTCGATCAGGGCGGTGTCGATGGCCGCGGCCACCTCCTCAGACCACCTCCTCCGCCTGACGTCCATGAGTGCTGTGCCCGAGGCGTCGCCGTACTCCATTGTGCGTCTGCCTGTGAGCCAGAGGTTCAGGTAGTCGTGGGGCAGCAGGACGGTCCTGAGCCTCTCGAAGTTCCCAGGCTCATGCCTCTTGAGCCAGAGTATCTTGCCCGCGGTGAAGCCCGGCGGAATCGTGTTTCCTATGAGTCTGATGACCTTCTCCTCGCCGCCCAGGGCGTCAGTGAGCAGCCTGCACTCCTCGGCGGTGCTCGTGTCGTTCCAGAGCTTCGCCGGCCTTATCACGTGGCCTTCCCCATCCAACGGGACGAAGCCGTGCTGCTGAGCCGAGACCCCTAGACCCCTGATTTTAGTGGGTTCGACGCCTGAGACCTTGACGGCCTCCCTGACCGCCTCTACAAGTGCATCGACCCAGGAGGAGGGATGCTGCTCCCTGTGTCCCGGGGGTAACCCCTCGATCAGCCCCATCGCCCTGAAGGCTGAGCCGAGGACACGCCCTGACTCGCCTTCTACGACGAGGGCCTTCGTCCCCTGGGTGCCGCTGTCGACTCCGACGAAGTAGTCAGTCAAAGGTCATGATCCACCGTGCGCTCAGATGCTGATTCTAGTGAGGATAGGAGTTGTGATTTTTTATTGTTTTCCTCATTTGGTGGTGTGGGCTTCCTGTTTTTGGGGTTGGAGTTAAAATTTTATCCACAAAACCCAAACACCATCCTCGAACACCATTCTCATCTACTAAAAACAAACAAAGAGAGTGCAAATTGGTACAAG
>CAZYUK010000212.1:0-2918 GCA_964650675.1 uncultured Candidatus Bathyarchaeia archaeon | reverse complement strand
GTGTAGGCCCAGGCTCCTCTTCACAACCTTCTTGACCAGCGAGAAGATGTCGCCATAGTCCTTGGCCTTCTCGAGCTCCGCCATGAGTGGCATGGGGGGTGCCTCCTCAGACGGCTTCGACAGCCTTGACTCCAGGCACCTTCTTCTTGAGGTAATTCTCGACGCCCCACTTGATGGTCATCTGTGACATGGGGCAGCCTGCGCAGTGGCCCGTGAGCTTAACCTTCACGACGCCGTCCTTAACGCCTATTAGCTCAACGTCGCCGCCGTCCATCTGCAGGTGTGGTCTGACTTCGTCCAGTGCCTTCTCCACTTCCGCTGTGCTCAAAAGTATACCTCCCTAGACTGGTCGTAGGCACGATATATAAACCTTTGATAAACGATTAGTGGGTGCCTACAATTCGGCCATAAGGCGGATCGGCGCTAATATTAAGTTCGATACGTCCAGTCTTATTTTGAAACGTCATGTCCGACTCAGGCGTGAGGAACCTATTCTCGAGGGCGTCGATGGAGACGCCGACCCTCGTCGGCGGCAAGGGCATCTATATCTGGGATTCGACCGGGAAGAAGTACATAGACGGGAGCGGCGGCCCCCTCTGCGTCAACATCGGCCACGGCGTGAAGGAGGTCATAGACGCCGTAGAGAAGCAAATGAGGGCGATAAGTTTCGCTTATGGTGGCTTCTTCGTGGGCGAGGCCGTGAAGGAGTGCGCCGAGAAGGTGGCAAGATTCTCTCCAGGGAGCCTGAAGCACGTCTTCTTCTGCTCGGGCGGCTCTGAGGCGACGGAGGCGGCGGCGAAGATGGCCCGTCAGTACCACCTTGAGACAGGCGAGAAGACGAGGTACAAGGTGGTGGCGAGATGGCAGAGCTACCACGGCAACACACTCGGCGCCCTCTCGATGTCTGGGAACATCGCCAGGCGGCGCAGGTTCACGCCGATGCTCATAGACTTCCCCCACATACCACCTGCCTACTGCTACAGGTGCTGGTACGGGAAGACGAGGGACTCGTGTGACCTCGAGTGCGCGAGGAGCCTCGACACCGCGATAAAGATCGCCGGTCCCGAGTACATCTCCGCCTTCATAGCCGAGCCGGTTGTCGGTGCGACCCTCGGGACGGTCCCGGCGCCTGAAGGCTACTTCCAACTGATCCAGGAGATATGCGACGAACACGGCGTCCTCTTCATCGCCGATGAGGTTATGACGGGCTTCGGCAGGACCGGGAAGAGGTGGGGGATAGACAACTGGGGTGTCGAGCCCGACATAATCGCTGCTGCAAAAGGCATAGCCAGCGGATACCTCCCACTGGGGGCTACCATCGCGAGCGACAGGGTCTTCGATGGTTTTAGCGGCCCCTTCGCCCACGGACACACATACGGGAACCACCCTCTGTGCTGCGCCGCCGGCGCCGCCTGTCTGGACTATATCGAGAAGCATAGGCTCGTAGAGAGGTCAGCCGAGCTGGGACCGTACCTCCTGAAGAAGCTTGGCGGTCTGTACGATCATCCGACTGTCGGCGACGTGAGGGGCCTCGGCCTGTTCGCCGGGATCGAGTTCGTGAAGGATAAGGGGTCAAAGGAGCCCCTACCGCCTGACGCTAGGTTCAACAACAGGGTCTTCAGAAGCTGCATGGAGAAGGGGCTGCTCATCTACCCCGGATCTGGCTCATTGGACGGCTCCAGGGGAGACCATATCCAGGTGGGGCCGCCCCTAGTTGTGAAGAAGAGTGAAATTGACGAGATCGTAAGACTGCTGGACGAGGGGATCGGAGAGGCTGAGAGGCAGATCCTCTAATCCCCGTCTCCGTCCTTTGATCTAATCGACCTCAGGGGTGTCTTCGGCCCATATTTTTAAAAGCAGAGAAGAGCTCCTACATAGAGTTCAGTGAGGTCTGCCCATGAGGGACAGGGCTGTCTCCGAGATATTCGAAGTGGCCACGGCCGAGAAGAGGAGCTTCCTCTACGAGCATGAGGCTAAGTCACTCTGTGGCCTCTACGGCATGCCCATCACTGCTATAGAGGTGACTAAGACGGAGGGGGACGCCGTCAAGGCTGCCGGGAGGATAGGCTTCCCAATAGTGCTCAAGATCGTCTCGCCGCAGGTCCTCCACAAGAGCGACGCCGGCGGCGTCATAGTCGGGATCCAGGACGAAAAGGGGATACGCGAGGGCTTCAACAGGATCGTCGCAAATATCAGGAAGAACGTGCCCCAGGCTGAGATAACCGGCATCCTCGTCCAGGAGATGGCTCCCAAGAGCACCGAGGTCATAGTGGGCAGCACCACCGACGCCACCTTCGGCCCGACCATCATGTTCGGCCTCGGCGGCATCTTCGTTGAGATACTGAAGGACGTCAGCTTCCGCCTCGCCCCGATCACGAAGGTCGACGCCGAGGAGATGATCGAGGAGATCAAGGCGAAGAAGATACTCGACGGCGCCCGTGGTATGCCGAAGGTCGATAAGGCGACGATAGCCGACATACTCGTTAAGACATCGAAGATGCTGGTCGAGTGCCCCGAGATCAAGGAGCTGGACATGAACCCGATTCTCGTCTACGAGAAGGGCGCCAAGATCGTCGACGCCAGAGTCATACTCTAGATAGTTCAACTTTTCTCGGAGCATTAACCATTCAGAGACGTCTGAACGTTACACTTCCTCTATCTAGTCACTTAGCTCTTATTACGATAACCCAGGTTTAGCCACGCTTCCCTACGTGAGCCGCTTGGTTTAGGTGAACGAGGTTGGAGAGCGGGGTCCGTCTTCCATACTCGATCATCAAGATAATACTCGGTGTTGTCAGCCTTATCCTTGCAGCCGAGTACGGGTGGACGTATATCATCTACGAGTCTGCATCATATAGGATCCTCCATATCGCCGACCTGACGACCTGGCTACTCGCTGGCCTCATCCTCTTCTCGGA
>CAZYUK010000211.1:0-2920 GCA_964650675.1 uncultured Candidatus Bathyarchaeia archaeon | reverse complement strand
AGCAGCTCACAATATACTCAACCCACCTTGAGGAGATGGTCGAGGAGAGGACGAGAGAGATGAGGGAGGCAGAGGAGAGGCTCCGCCAGTCATCACTGTACGCTAGAAGCCTGATCGAGGCGAGCCCTGACCCGCTCGTCACGATAAGCGCGGAGGGCAAGATCACGGACGTGAACGAGGCCACGGTTCAGGTCACTGGGGTGAGTCGAGAGCGTCTGATCGGCAGCGACTTCTCCGGCTACTTCACCGAACCAGAGAAGGCTGAGGCGGGCTACCTGCAGGTCTTCAGGGAGGGGAATGTCAGAGACTATCCCCTTTCGATACGCCATGCCTCGGGTGAGGTGAGGGATGTCCTGTACAACGCGGCTCTGTATACGAACCAGGTCGGGGAGGTTCAGGGCGTCTTCGCCGCAGCGAGAGATATCACTCAACGTAAACTATTGGAGGATCGGCTGAGAGCCTTCATGGATTCGTTGTCGGACCCCTTCAACATCTGGGACCGCGACTTCAACCTCATCGATACCAACAAGGCGATTCTGAACTGGTTCCCACCCGGGACAAAGAGGGAGGACATAATCGGAAAGAACATAAGGGAACTTGCTCCGGGCATCGAGGAGACTGAGAGGTTCGCCAAGTTCATGCACGTCATGAAGAGCGGGGAGCCTACTATCTTGCATAACGTCATGTCGATGACTGGCTACGGTGATAGGCGCTACGATGTCAAGGTGTTCAGGCTCAGGGAGGGAATCGGTGCTATCAACTTCGATGTCACGGAGCGGGGGAGGGCAGAGGAGAGGCTCCGTGAGTCCTCCAACTATGCGAGGAGCTTAATTGAGACCAGCCTCGACCCGTTGATAACCATTAACAGTGAGGGCAAGATCACGGACGTGAACGAGGCTACGGTTCGGGTTACGGGAGTAACTCGCGAGCGTCTCATCGGCAGCGACTTCTCCGGCTACTTCACCGAACCCGTGAAGGCTGAGGTGGGCTACATGCAGGTCTTCAGGGAGGGGAATGTCAGAGACTATCCCCTTTCGATACGCCATGCCTCGGGTGAGGTGAGGGATGTCCTGTACAACGCGGCTCTGTATACGAACCAGGTCGGGGAGGTTCAGGGCGTCTTCGCGGCTGCCAGGGACGTCACCGAAAGGAACAGGCTGGAGGCTCAGCACCGGCTGGATGAGAAGAGGATCAGGCACTCAGAGCAGATGGAGGCGGTGAGCAGGATGGGTGCGACTGTTGCCCACGACCTCAGGGGGCCCCTCGGTGTGATAGTCCAATCCGTGAACGTCGCCAAGCAGGACCCGCAGAGGACGCAGAGGATGCTTCAGCTGATAGAGGACAGCGCCGTCAGGTCCCTATCGATGATCGCCAACTGGAGATCCAGCACGAGGGAGATCAGCCTGCAGCCACAGGAGACGAGCCTCGCAAACCTGGTGGGAAAGGTCGTCGAGGGGATGAGCATCCCGAGCAATATCAAGGTGGCCATGAAGCTCGAAAATCTGGGGGTGATCAGGCTCGATCCTGACGTCACGCACAGGGTGATCGATAACATCGTCAAGAACGCCGTCGAGGCCATGCCTGACGGTGGGAGGTTGACCATCAGCGGCGTGAGAGGGCCTGACTATGTGTCTCTCTCGATCTCCGACACGGGCGTTGGAATACCAAAGGAGATCGGGGATGAGGTATTCACCCCCCTTTTCACGACAAAGTCCGGCGGCATGGGGCTCGGGCTCAACTATTGTAGAAGGGCCGTGGAGGCTCATGGCGGATCGATCGAGTACGAGTCGGAGGTCAACAAGGGCACGACCTTCACCGTCAAGCTCCCCTCAGGCGGTGCACAGGTGAAGGAATCTGGTTCAGGGTCATGAACCCGCTTATTTGATGATCACGCCGAGGACTGCGGAGACAAGGCCATCCTCAGTGTCAGAGTATATTATGCTTATCCTGTATAGCTCGGCGAGCCTCAGCTCGTCGGTTCTGAACGGTATGGTGGATGCTATGAAGCAGCTGTTGGGTGCGAGGTCTGAGACGATGTTACTCCTCTCGATCACCTTCTTAAATACGGATTCGTCTACGACGATGTCTATGCAAAGGTTGCCTCTTGTGGGGCTCTTAGCCAGGACATCAAATGTGTAGGTCTTCGACGAGGTGCCCCTTATCGTCCCAGGGGCCTTGGCGGCCCATCCCGCCTTTTCGAAGCCAGCCCTGATCTTGTCTGCGACGAGTTCCACCCTCTTCAGCTGGGCGTCGAGGCGCAGCCTCTCCTGGAGCGGCTTTCCCAGGTCCCAGTAATCCTTGAAGACCAGCTGTATTATGCTGACGAAGGCTGGCATGTTGGAGCAGACCGTGCGCTTCTGAGCCTCGTCGTAGGGGACATTGAGCAGCACCTCCTTGTCATCAACTGTCAAGAGGACCAGATCTGTCACCGCAGCGTTCTCAGAGACCGCCATCGGGGTGTCTGTCACCTTGCTGACCTCGGGGAGGGTCTTTTCATCGGTGTGGGTGAGGAATCTGATGTTCACCCCGTTAGTCGCCAAGGTCTCAAGCTCCTTCAAGGGCACCGGAAGTGTCGTGATATCTTTGGCTATGAGATCGATCGATCTACCTGCCTTGGCTAGCATCTCCCTGAAGGTGGAGGCGTACTCCTCTTGCGTCGTGTATGTCCTGATCTCGGGGGCCGGCTCCCCCGTCCTGAGGGATTGCATCACCGACTCGGCGTCCGGCGCCAGGCTCCAGAGGGCGTCGAAGAATATCCTCATGGCTGTGACATAGCTCGGGGCGTCGGTCCACAGGCCGGTGTCCTCGTTGGTCGTCATGCTCATCGAATCGTCCATGGCGACGGTGGTGAGCGCCTCCTCGCCGTCTATGATGGCGAACCTGATGGAGGTGTGCAGCGGGATGTGGCGCGTCTCAGCGA
>CAZYUK010000210.1:0-2937 GCA_964650675.1 uncultured Candidatus Bathyarchaeia archaeon | reverse complement strand
GCTCAGGGATCTCCTCCCGGCGGAGAGCATGGAGCCCTGGATGGAGGGGATCACCCTCCAGAACCTCCTCACGATGAGCGCCGGGCTGCCCGGCGACGACTGGCTCTACAACTTCGAGGGCCTCGACGAGATGCTGGCCGCCCCCGATCCCCTCGTGTACGCGCTGACCCGCCAGAAGGTATTCGAGCCTGGGAGCCGCTTCGAGTACACGGACGCGGTCAGCCACATCCTCAGCTGCATAATCTCTGAGAAGACGGGGATGAACGCCGCAGGGTACGCTGAGGAGAAGCTCTTCCGGCCCCTAGGCATCACCAACTACACGTGGAGCTCCGACCCGCAGGGGCGTAACTGGGGGTACGCCCGGCTCAAGCTCAGGGCGGTTGACATGGCGAAGATAGGGCTCCTCTTCCTGCAAGGGGGGCTGTGGGACGGAGAGCAGGTCGTGCCGGCCTCGTGGGTCGAGGAGACGACGAGGCACAGGATCGACGCGAACCTTCTGGACGGCTACGGCTACCAGTGGTGGGTCAACGACGACGGCTGGTACACGGCCCTCGGCTACATGGGCCAGTTCATCATGGTCTTCCCCAGGCTGAACGTCGTGGCCGTCTTCACGGGTGGAACACCCGAGACATACGACTATAACATTCAGCTCGTCAATCGGTTCATAATCCCCGCCGCAGGGGGGTGACTCATGCGATTCTATCTTCAGCCAGGCTCCATGATGGAGGCTTTTTTTAAGGGTTAGATATTTCTAGGAAATGCGAGGATCCGATGTCCCCTTGCCCCCGTGCGAGGAGGAATCAGGGTGTCTCTTCACTTTTCGAGTTTGTCTTTTAACTGTTCCCAGACCGCTCCTGATGCCATCAGCGGCCCATTTATTCCAAGGCAGGGTGAAGAACCTGAATCCTCTTTCGACGAATAGGCTCGGGTCCTGTCCCCCAGGGATGAAGTACATACCCGCGGTCACGCCAGCCCTCTCGCAGGCGGTTGAAATTTTCTTCAACGCCTCTCCGTACTTCGGGTTCAGGTAGTCCAAGGGTATACCCAGGTTAATTGAGAGATCTGAGGGGCCCACCAGCAGTACGTCGACCCCGGGAACGGAGAGGATCTCATCCAAGTTATCTATCGACTCGACAGTCTCTATCATAGGGATGATCAGCACCTCCCTGTTCACCGCATCCATGTATTCGCGGTAGTCCTTGAATTCGCCCCACTCTCCTCTGATCCCTGCGGAGCTTCTCAGGCCCTCAGGCGGGTACCTGCACCACTGCACCATTTTGATGGCCTCCTCCCTCGTGTTAACCATCGGCACGACGATGCCCTTCGCGCCTATGTCTAGGGCGTAGCAGATGAGGGCCTGGTCGTTTTCACCGACCCTGATGATGGGGATGGCCTTCTTACCCCTCATGGCCTGAACCTGATGCTTCAGCTCCTTGATGCTCACGGAGTCGTGCTGCGTGTCAAAGAGGATGAAGTCAAATCCCGCGTCGGCCAGAAAGTCCACGGGGCTAGTTAGGGAGGCGGTCGTCCCTATGGCGGTCTTACCCACCTTCAACATGTCCTTAACGCTGTTCATGCTGAATCTCTGAAATTTATACCTATAAAATAATATTTTACAGTTTTCATGCGCCCAATAATCGTAATCACCGGTTCAGGCGCGCGCGAATTAAATGGAAAATGACTCTCATGTTGTTAAGTATTATTCAGTTGGGAAGTCGAGCTCGTTTTCTGGTATCCCTTCTTCTATTCCATATTTTCTGGCCTCGCTCCAAGTTTTTTCATCGTCCCTCTTGAGCTCAAATTGTTTATCGCCATAAATCACCACAATTTTATTCCTTTTCCAGAAATGGGCGTACCATCCTTTCAATATGGAAGGTTGTAAAGCGTCGATCTCGTCCTTCGAGCACCTTACCTTGTATATATGCCACCTGCCGAAGTTCCCTTGATAATCTATAGCATGCCATCTTTGCTTATTTCTGCTTCGTAGACAGAGAAGTTATTAATAATGGTCGGGTCGCGTAGCCCTTCGGCGATTATGCTTCCCTTCCAGTCCTTCATGTCTTCTTCATGATTAAAAAATAATTTATAATTAAAAAAATTTGGCGCAGAGGAAGGGATTCGAACCCTTGAAGCTCAAGGTTTTCTAGATTCCAGGAAGGCTCTACTGGACAGGGTTTCAGTCGCTTCCGCCTCCCGGCAGGTGGTTAAATCTTCTCGCAGCCTCTCGTCGCCTGTCACGAAGAACCTTGGCTTGGAGACGATCACAGAAGCGGCGACGGCGGCGTCCTTCCCGTCCCTCACGAGGCGCAAGGCTGTCTTGATCGCCTCCTCGATCTCGATCCATTCGACCCGCCTGTACTTTATCCTAGAGAGGAATATGTCGAGTAATCCCTCGCAGCCCCGGAACTTCGAGGTGAGGACCCTCCTGGCCTCCTCGAGGACCAGTTCTGGGAGGATCAGGGTGATCTCGTCCTCCTCGGCCATCTTCAGGACCTCGTGCTCGTTCCCCTTGGTGAAGACGAGGCCTGAGACGAGTACGTTGGTGTCGACGAGGACGCTAGGCTTCAACCCGCCTCTCCGCCGTCAGGTGCTCCCTCGCCGCCTCGATCTCCTGATCCAGCATCTCCCGGGTGATTCCCTTCTCCTCGGCGAGGGCCTCTAGGATGGTGGAAATGTCGTCCAGTGAGAGCTCGTCCACCTTCTTCATGACTATCAGGCCGCCGGTCTGGACGACGTAGAGGTGGCTGCTGTCCCCGAGGGCTAGCCTCCTCCGGATTTTGGCGGGCAGAGTCACCTGGCCCTTCGACGTGACCTTGATTATCTCTCCCTCAGCCATCGATGAAACCGAGTAAAGGTAAGAATTCCTTACCAATAAGGGTATCGAGCAGGAGAAGGTATGGTGCAGAGGAAGAGATACGAAACCTTAATCCCACCCCC
>CAZYUK010000209.1:0-2953 GCA_964650675.1 uncultured Candidatus Bathyarchaeia archaeon | reverse complement strand
AGAGCCCCTTCAGCGTCGGCGCCTGCTTCGAGTACCTCCTCGGCCTCTACTCGATCCAGGAGGCGGCGGCCCAGTTCCCGGTTGAGGTGCTGGATCCCCACCAAGGCGAGGCAATTCTAGACATGTGCGCGGCGCCGGGGGGGAAGACGACGCAGATAGCGGCCACCATGGGGAACACAGGAATCGTCGTCGCAGTCGACGCGAGCAGGGAGAGGCTCTACGCCCTGGAGAACAGCCTGGAGAGGTGCGGCGTGACCAACTGCCTCGCCTACTGGGAGGATGCCAACGAGATGGACTTCAAGGGCAGGCGGTTCGACAGGGTCCTCCTCGACGCGCCCTGCTCGGGCAACTACGTCGCGGACAGGGGCTGGTTCAGTAAGAGGACGTTGAAGGATGTCGGTCTGAACGCAGGGAGGCAGAGGGAGCTGCTCGGAACGGCCATGGGGCTCCTCAAGCCCGGCGGCGTCCTCGTCTACACGACGTGCAGCCTCGAGCCTGAGGAGGACGAGCTCAACGTCCAGTGGCTCATCGACAACCACGGCCTGAGGCTGGAGAGGATCGAGGGCCCCGGCACCCCGGCCCTCACCGACGTCCTCGGGGAGAAGCTGAACGGGGAGATCGCCTCGTGCAGGAGGTTCTGGCCCGACGAGACGGGGACCCAGGGCTTCTTCGCGGCGAGGGCGGTGAGGATATGAGGAGCCTTAACGAGTTCCTGACGTCGGTGGGGGCGGAGGCCAGCTACGACGATGAGTCGCTCCTCAAGATCAACACGAAGCGTTTCACGATCAGCGAAGAGCTCGGCGGCTTCATCCTCGACAGGAGGCAACTGGTCTACGCAGGCAGGTACCTTGGGAAGACGAGGAGGTGGTTCCTACCGAGCTCGATTCTGCTGGAGGAGCTGGGTCGCGTCGAGGGCCTGAATAGGATCAACGTAGACGCGGAGGCTGCGTGGCTCTTCGTCTGCGGGCGCGACATCTTTGAGGAGAAGGTGCTGAAGGCTGAAGGTGTGTTCAGAGAGGGAAACGCCTTCCTTGTCATGTTCTGTGGGAGCTGCCTCGGCTACGGCGTCGTCGAACCCTCGGAGAGGAGGCTCATCTTGAGGAACATCTTCGACATCGGCGACTTCCTGAGACGCGAGAGGAAGGGAGGCTAAACAGAGCCACCCTCACAGCCCCAAACTGTTTTATCCATAGAACCGACCAAAAAGCTAGGGTGGATCATCCTTGAGCGTCTACAAGGAGCTTGGAGTCAAGCGCGTCGTCAACGCCGCCTTCGCCCTGACGAGGCTGGGGGGCTCGGCCCTCCCCCGAGAGGTCCAGGAGGCGATGGAGGAGGCGAACAGAAGCTACTGCAACATGTGGGATCTGATGACCAGGGCGGGGGAGATCATCGCGGAGGGCACGGGCGCCCCCGCCGCCTGGGTGACCTCGGGCGCGTTCGCGGCCCTCGTCATGAGCGCGGCGGCGTGCATGGCGGGGAAGGACCCTGAGAAGATGCGCCGCCTCCCAGACTCGACCGGGATGAGGAACGAGTTCATCATTCAGAGGAACAACAGGCTGTACGTCTACGACCGCGCCATGGAGGTCGCCGGCGGCAGGTTCGTCTCCGTCGGCGACGAGAACTGGGGCTGCGGGGTCGAGGAGATCGAGGCGGCGATCACCGAGAAGACGGCGGCCATCCACTACGCCTACCCGACGGCGCCGAAGCGAGGCGTCGTCGACCTCGGCGAGCTGCTCAGGGCCGCCCACAGCCACGGCGTCCCGGTCATAGTCGACGCCGCCGGTATGACCTACCCGACCTCCAACTTCAGGAAGTACATGGAGATGGGCTGCGACCTGGTCTGCTACGGCGGGAAGTACGTTCAGGGGCCGAACAGCACAGGCTTCGTCACCGGCAGGAAGGACCTCGTTGAGGCGATCTCCCTCCACAGCTTCATAGGCGCAGAGTCCGGTCCGGACGAGAGGCCGGCCTACTGGCGGAGCATAGGCCGCGGCTACAAGCTTGACAGGCAAGAGATCGTTGGCCTAGTCGTAGCCTTCAGGCGCTGGATGAGCATGGACCACGAGAAGGAGCGCATAGGTCCGGCCTGGGAGAGGGCGCGGTACATAGAGAGGCGGATCAGGAGGCTCCCGGGCCTCAGGGGGGCGCGGATCAGCTGGGTGCCGAGGAGCGGCGAGGGGGTGGGCTACAACACGCTCGGCATCAGCGTCGAGTTCCCGGACAAATCGGTCGAGGAGGTCTCAGCCATCGTCGCCAGGATGAGGGAGGCCGACCCAGAGGTCTGGGTGCGCTTCTGGTACAACAGCAACGAGTTCCTGGTCAACGCCCTGATGCTTCAGCCTGGCGAGGAGAAGATAGTCGTGGAGCGATTCACGGAGATCTTCGGCTAGGAGCGATTGCCCCCGCCTCATTTTTTAAGGCTCTTCACCAAGTTGTAGTCAGTGAGTGTTTTGTCGAAGAGCTTCAAGGTGCACGGCTACTCCGAGGAGGAGCTGATGGCGATGGAGGAGCCCCGGCTCAGGGCGATCCTCCACGAGAGGACCCACCACACGATAGAGGTGTTCCTGTACAGGATACTCGCCGGGAAGGTTAAGCCGCCCGCGGACTTCGGAGAGGTCGCATCACGCCTCCTCGACATCTGGAGGAGAAGGGGTCTCCGCATGGATGACCCCGACGTGAGATGGTGCGCGGAGTACGTCGGCCTCGCCGAGAAGGTGAGGGAGGGGAAGCGGGTCAAGCTCGACACCAAGCTCCCCGAGCCCTTCACGGCTGAGGAGATGGCGGCCGTCGAGAAGCTGATCTTCGGCAGAAGGAGCATCAGGCAGTTCAAGGACAGGCCCGTCTCCGACGAGCTGCTCAGGAAGATCCTTCAGGCTGGGCTGATGGCGCCCCACGGTTGCAACGTATGCGCGACCCGCTTCCTGATCCTCAGGACGCCAGAGGAATGGAGGCT
>CAZYUK010000208.1:0-2960 GCA_964650675.1 uncultured Candidatus Bathyarchaeia archaeon | reverse complement strand
GCCGTGACGAGCAGCGACTTCATAGAGACCAACGCCAACAAGGTGCTCGTCATAGAGAAGGGCGCCATGTTCACGAGGCTCGTCGAGGAGCAGGCCCACAAGAAGTTCAACGCCATCCTCATCCACACCGCCGGCCAGTCACCAAGGTCGACGCGCACCATCATCAACAGGCTCAACAAGGACTACGGGTTGCCCGTCTACATATTCACAGACGGTGACCCATGGGGCATCCATATCGCCATGGTCATCATAAGCGGGTCGGCCAACGCTGCCCACCTAAGGGGCCTCGCGACGCCGGAGGCGAAGTGGATAGGCGTCTGGGGGACCGATATAATCAACTACAAGCTGCCGACGGAGAACATGACCGACTTCGATTTCAAGAGGCTGAAGGAGCTCCAGGCCGACCCCAGGTACAAGGAGGAGATCTGGCAGCGGGAGATCGAGACCTTCATCAAGCTGCAGAAGAAGGCGGAGCTTGAGGCCTTCAGCCGCTATGGCTTGACATACATCGTGGACAAGTACCTTCCTGAGAAGCTGAACGCGCAGTGAGACCCGTTTTATATAGCGGTCGCCAGATCGTTAGGGGATGATCCCGATGTCCGAGAAGGCGGTTCGGTTCTCCGGGGGGGCGATGACCCTCCTAGGAGGCCTCATCATGGCTCTGATCGGAGCCGCGCTCACATTCTACGCGTTCACCTCGGAGGCTGGAGTCGTCGACACACGCATCTTCACGCCTGTCGGCGTCTTCATCCTCATCCTCGGCCTGCTGATGCTAGCTTCTAAGGAGGGCTAGGCTTGCCCGGGCTGAAGGGCATCGTCCTCGCCGGCGGCGAGGGCAAGAGGTTCAGGCCCCTCACCTACTACTTCCAGAAGTGCATGATACCTGTGGGGGAGGAGCAGAGGCCAATCCTCGAGTACATAGTACGCCTCCTCGGCCACCACGGCGTCAGCGACCTCGTCCTACTAGTAGGCTACAGGTACCAGCAGGTCGTCAACTACTTCGACCGTGGTGAGCGGTTCGGGGTGAGGATGAAGTACGTCCTCGACGACCCGGAACTGAAGGGGAGCGCCAACGCCGTCCTGAACGCCTACAGGAAGGGGGCCATCAGCCGCGACGACACGCTTGTCGTCTACTATGGTGACATCATATCCAGCATAGATCTGGGCAAGATGCTCGACAAGCACAGGGAGACAGGAGCTGTGGCGACCATCGCTCTGGCCAGCGGGTTCAATGTCAGCGTAGGCACCGCCGACCTCGACGGGGACCGGGTAGTGAGGTTTGTTGAGAAGCCGGACCTCAACAAGCCGGTCAGCATCGGCGTCCTCATCATAGAAGGCTCGGTCCTGGACGAGATGGAGAGGCTCAACGGCTCAGGGCAGTTCAAATCATTCGACCTCATGGGCGACGTCGTCCCCTATCTGTTGGATAGGGGGTTCAAATTGGGCGCATATGTCACGGACGCCTTCTGGTACGATGTTGGGAGCCTTGAACGGTACGAGAGGCTGGACAACGAGGTCCTCGAAGAGGCCATGGCCTTCCTATTCTAATCACAGTCACCGTCGGAGACTCAAAAAATTCTTAAACCGACCTCCCAGCCTTTTAACCGGCTGAGATAGGGTTGAAGGCCATTGTTTTGGCAGGCGGGTTCGGCACTCGGCTCAGGCCCCTGAGCTGCACCCGCCCAAAGATGTTGTTCCCCGTTGCGAACCTACCCCTGATGGACTGGCCTCTGATGAACCTCGCCAAGGGCGGCGTCGACACGGTCATCCTCGCCGTGAACTACATGGCTGAGGCAATCGTCAGGTACCTCGGGCCGACGAAGTACGACCTGGGGATAATCTACTCGAGGGAGCAGAGGCCGCTCGGGACGGGCGGCCCCCTGAGGAGGGCGAAGGACCTACTTAATGAGGATGAGCCTTTCCTCGTGCTCAACGGAGACGTCGTCACGGACCTGGACATCCGCCGCCTCGTGGAGTTCCACAGGGAGAAGAAGGGCCTGGCCACAATCGCCCTCGTCCAGGTACCTGACCCGACGAGGTACGGCTCGGTGGAGAAGGACTGGGAGGGGCACGTCGTCGACTTCGTGGAAAAGCCTGAGCCGGGGAAGGCGCCGAGCAACCTCATCAACGCTGGCATATACGTTCTCGAGCCTCAGGTCCTCGACTACATCCCGGACGGGAGGGCGGTCAGCATAGAGCGGGAGGTCTTCCCCATCCTCGCGAAGGAGGGCAAGCTCTTCGGCTTCGAGACCCACGGCATGTGGATGGACATAGGCGTCCCTGACGACTACCTGAGGGCGAATGCGATGCTCCTCGCGAAGAGTGACGGCGTCCAGAAGGCAGATGGGGTGAAAGTGGACTCCTCGGCGGAGCTCATAGCCCCCACGTTCCTCGGCCAAGGCGTCGAGGTGGGCGCCGACTCGGTGATCGGCCCGAACACCTCCATCTCGGAGAACGTCCTCGTCGGCAAGGGATGCCGCATCGAGAACTCCATAGTCTTCCCGGGCTCCACGATAGGCGACTACACCAGCATCAAGAACGCGATGGTCGGCGAGAACGCGGTGCTTAACAGGTGGGTGAAGGTCGAGTCAGGTGCCATCATAGGCGACTACGCCTTCATCGAGGACGGTGTGACGCTGACGGAGGGGGTCACCATCTGCCCGTCTAAGACCGTAAGCCAGAGCATCCTCGTGCCGACTCAGGTGATGTAGTGGGCCGGCTCTTCGGCACCAACGGCGTCAGGGGCATCGTCAACGCCGAGCTGACCGTCGAGGCGGTCACCCGGATCGCGGCCTCCGCCGCCCAGGTGCTCGGAGAGGAGCTGGCCATCGGCAGGGACGGCCGCACGACGAGCCCCATGCTCAGGGACGCCGTCGTCGCGGGCCTGCTCTGCCAGGGATGCACCGTCCACGACCTAGGGGTCCTGCCGACCCCAGCACTCCAGTACGCCGTCAAAACCC
>CAZYUK010000207.1:0-2971 GCA_964650675.1 uncultured Candidatus Bathyarchaeia archaeon | reverse complement strand
ACCTGAAAATCGGGCCGATTGTGATAGGATGCACATAGTTCATCGAAACAGCGGAGGCTATGTCTTGCGCGCCTTTCCGGCGAGGACAATCTGGCTCGCGTTGACCGCCGGGCTGATGGGTCTGACCCTGTGGCTGATCTTCATCTGGGTACCCACGGAATCCAATCTCGGCGAGGTTCAGCGGGATGATCTCCTTCAGGATCACCCTGTTGGACATGTTCAGGGATAGCAGTGCTATGCGCTGCTCGTTGGTGTCGTTGAAGCAAACGATCACGACCTTCCCCAGCCTCTCCACCGCGACCAGCAGCTTCCTGAGGTTGACGGCCGTGTTCTGGTCCTTGGCGATGATCCCGTGCTCGTCCAGGGTGCCGTCCGCGTACTTCTCGGCGAACTCCGTCGCCGGCATGACGAGGACGGTTGCCGGCTCCGTCTCACCGGTGGTGAGCTTCGGCTTCAGGACCTCCTGCATGGTGTCCGGGACGATCCTCTTCAGACCGGCCCAGGAGCCGTAGTGGGCCCCGCACGTGCAGTCGTACCCGCTGGAATAGGCGGGCTTGGCCCCGCACTTGGGACAGACGAGCACCGTATCGGCTTTCCTGACGTCGGCGAACTTCTGTATGGAGATCTCTCCAAGTGGCATCTTGAATCCGTGTAGCTCCGCCATCAGGCGTAGGGTTCTTCTTCTCATGTTTCCCCCAAAAGTGGCACTGGTACTGGTTCTGGTCTGCCGAGCAGCTCCGCGATGATAGCTGGCGTGAGGTCGACGCCCTTCAGGTGTATCACCGGAGCGAAGCTGTCGGCGTTCTCTCCCTCGTTGTCGGGCAGCTCCACCTCCAGCACCCTCTTATGGCCGTCCGTGACGGTGATGGAGGCTCTCCCGTCCTTACCGAGGTCGACCGTTACCATTCTTGTCCAGGTGTTCGCCCAGACGTGTATGTGCTTACTGGAGAGCCTCGTCGCTTCACCCCGTCTATCAGGAGTTACTCCGCCCCTCAGGTTGGCCATGGCATCACCTTATGAAGCTGAAGGGCTTCTCAGGGTTAAGGTTCGTCCATTCCTGGATCTTGCCCTGCTCCTTCTCGAACTCCTCGAGCTCCTTCTCGGCGCTCTTTATCAGGGTCTTGAAGCCGGTGGGGCTCATCACTATGGCCTTCTCCACACTCTCCTTTCCCTCGATGTGGAGCTCGAAGACCATCAGGACGTTGCCGTCGGAGATCCCTATCGTAAACGCATTAGCGTAGAAGGTTTCCATTTTTTTCCTCCAAAACTTGGGCGGAGGCCTTTAATGCGTTCTCGACGGCCTCTTTCAGGTTCCTGGTTCCGAAGAGCTTCTCCGTGAGGTCCGGCCTCTCGCTGGCCCTGACCTGGACTATCTGCCTCAGAGGTGCTATCACCTTCCCGCTGATGTCGCCGAGGCCAAGGGAGTCGCAGATCTCCTTCAGAGCATCCAGCTTCCCCTCGAGGTCATGGGTCCTCCTCCTCAGCTCTATTCCGCTTGCCAGATCCACTATCCTCCTGGTTATGTCGGATACTGCGTTCAGAGCGTACTCCCTGTGCTTCCTCGCCAGCTGGGCCTTGAGGAGATCGAGGCCCCTCCTCGTCTCCTCCCTCCGTATCTTGTCGTAGACGTCGTCTCCGTTGACGCTGTAGCCGAAGTCGACGGGCAGGACGTCCACTATGAAGTCCCCTACGTTGAAGGGGGCGGTCCTGAGTACTGTCGGGTCGATCCCGTGTCTGAAGAGGAGCTGCTCTATCTTGAGGTAGTCTTCGCCGTCCTTGAACTCCGTGATGTTCTTCCTGAGTGGCTCGATGACCTCCCTGTTGATCTTGTCCACGCCCTCCACCAGGAGGG
Organism: uncultured Candidatus Bathyarchaeia archaeon; assembly: GCA_964650675.1. Classification (GTDB taxonomy): domain Archaea; phylum Thermoproteota; class Bathyarchaeia; order TCS64; family TCS64; genus UBA8941. The sequence goes on along the minus strand of CAZYUK010000207.1, from coordinate 1,119 downwards.
GCGCCATGGGCCTCGGGAGGAGGTAGACCTTCCTCGTCCCGACCTGCTCCAGGACGAGGCAGTTGTCGGCCACCAGGCTGTACATGTAGGTCCTAGTGTTCTTCAGTATGTTCGAGTAGCTGCTGGGGAGCGGGCTGAACCTGAGAATCCTCCGCCGGTCCTCGGCGGTGACCCTCCTGAATCGGCCCCTCACGGACCTGCCCCTGACGAGCCAGCTCCTCGCGCTCCACCTCTCGTCGACCTCGCTGAGGACGTCGCCGAGCTCATCAACGAGCTTCTTATACGCCTCCCAGGAAACCTTGGAGGCATCGATCTCAAGCTCGAGGTTGCTCTCGGATACCGTTCTGACATCTACTATGAATCCGTTTAGAGACATTTTTTTCCTCCAAAATAAGCTACTGCGTATAGCGTTGGCTCACCATAGAATGGTGATTATCACCGTTTAAAGGTATATGTCATCGCGGTTCCAAAATGCCCATCTGTGCGGCCAGGAGCTCCGCCATGTCGTCGTTCGTGGCGAGTCTGAATCCGCCCCGGACCCTCCTGTAGGCCCTCTCACGTAGTAGCAGGAAGTCGCCTACGTTGCACCCCTTCCTCGCTGCCCTGAGCATCTCCTCCTCGCTGCCCCTCGGCAGGAGGAGGGGGAACTTGAGATGCTTGAGCGTTATCTTATCTACCTTGATGACCTCGGCGTTCTCCCCACTGAGTAGTGATTCCATTCTCTAGTCCTCGCATGTCACCCAGAAGATCCCATTGCACCCAGAGCATAGAACCCGATGAACCGGGCGTTGTCCAGCTTCCGTATTAACGGAATTGTAGCTCACGGCCGATGGTTCTTTCTTGCTTCCGCAGTAAGGGCAGCGCACATTTTCGTGTTCACATATCTTCATTTTAATCCTCCAAAGTCAGGACCGATCCTTGTACGGCTGCATAGCACCATAACCCTTCTCATAATACTCTACAAAATGGTGAGTGGGTCAATTCGCTCCACCCACCCCAGGACCTTGTGGCTTTTTATCTCTCCGTTGACCACCTCGATGCTCTCGCCGTCGTCCTTTTCCTCGCCCTCATAGTACACTGAGATCGCGCAGCCGAGCTTCTCGGAGATCTCCTTTACAC
>CAZYUK010000206.1:0-2981 GCA_964650675.1 uncultured Candidatus Bathyarchaeia archaeon | reverse complement strand
CGGCGAGGCAGTACATCAAGATCGCGAAGCAGCTCGGCGGCTCAGGCGAGCTCCAGGACCGGCTCGGAATACTCGCCACCCACCTGAACGCCCTACTCTTCATCGCCGCCCTCGGCGAAGACGCAGACGAGCGCGTCCACAGAAGGGGAGGCGAGGTCGCCAGACACCTCGACGGCAGGATACTCGTCGGAGGCGGCCACATGCCCGGCAGCAGCACAGACTACCGCGCCGCCCTCTTCGCGGCTGCCATGGGCGCGGACCTGATAGTCAACGCCACAGACGTAGGAGGCGTCTACGACAGGAACCCGAAGACCCACCCTGACGCGAGGAAGATGGACTCGCTGACCTTCACGGAGCTTGAGAGGATCATCGGGGAGAACGTCAGGCAGGCCCCCGGCGAGTACGGCCTCTTCGACCTAAAGGCGGTGAGGCTCGCCAAGAAGATCGGCGTCCCGGTCGTCTTCGTCGACGGCTCAGACCCGCAGGAGATCGTCCGCGCCGTAGAGGGCGGCCACTCTGGCACCGTCGTCCGCGGCTGAGTAACCTATATATGATGTCGTTCAGTTATCACAGCATCTAAAGGTGACGCGGATTGAGCAGCAACCTACCCCTCGACAGGCTACGCGCGAAGCGGATGCTGGAGCAGCTCGAGAGCCTTCAGGGTAGGGGCACGGAGCTCGTAAGCGTCTACATCCCGCCGGGGAAGCAGGTTAGCGAGGCCATGACGGACCTCCGCAACGAGTGGGGGACCGCGGTCAACATAAAGTCGAAGACGACGCGGAAGAACGTACAGGACGCCCTCACGAAGGTCATGGAGAGGCTTAAGCTCTTCAAGTCCATACCGCCGACGGGCCTCGCCATCTTCGCAGGGACCATCGCCAGCAACCAGCTCGGCGTAGGAGACATGCAGACATTCGTCATCGTACCCCCCGAGCCGGTAAGCATCTACTACTACCGCTGCGAGCACCAGTTCATGCTTGACCCCCTCTTCGAGATGCTCCAGTCGGAGGACGTCTACGGCCTCCTCGTCATGGACTCCAAGGGCGCCACGTTCGCCACCCTGAAGGGAAACAGGACAGAGGTGATCAAGGACATCACCTCCGGCGTCCAGGGCAAGACCCGCGCCGGCGGGCAGAGCAGCCGCCGCTACGAGCGCCTCAGGGACATGTACATGAACGAGTGGTTCATCAGGGTCGGCGCCTACGTCACGGATATCTTCAGGCCGATACCGAGCCTGAAGGGCGTCATCGTCGGCGGCCCGGGCCCCACCAAGGAGGACTTCCTTAAGGGGAACTACCTCCACTACGAGATGAAGGACAAGGTCCTCTCCACCGTCGACACCGGCTACACCGGCCCGGAGGGGATCAAGGAGATGGTGAGTAGGAGCAGGGACGTCCTCAAGAACGTCCGATGGTTCGAGGAGCGCCGCCTAGTCCAGGAGTTCATGAGGCACCTAGGCGTAGACGACCACCTCGCCACCTACGGCGAGCAGGAGGTCATGCAGGCGCTCAAGGGGATGAACGTCCAGCTCCTCCTAGTCTCAGAGGACCTGCGCAGGACCCTCATCAGGCTCAGGTGCAAGGACTGCGGATATGTCGAGAACAGGGTCGTCGACACCGACAAGGTCGCCGACTTTAAGGCTAGCCTTAGTGGGCAGAAGTGCCTCAAATGCGGAGGAGGAAACCTGGAGGTACTCGAGGAGGAGGACCTAATAGAGGCCCTCGCCAAGATGGCCGAGACCTCGAAGGCGAACATGGAGCTCGTCTCAGGAAACACCGAGGAGGGCGAGATGCTCTCGAGGTCCTTCGGCGGCATAGCCGCCGTCACGAACTACAGGACCTACTAGCCCCCCTCTTAGCCACGTAATCACCGATGATAGGGTCGACGTGGCTCCAGTCCCTGTCTTCTGCGAAGTCTTTTCTCTCCTCCTCGGTCGTGGGGACGGTCTCGAAGCCACACTCGTCGTCCCCCAGGATCATGCACCTGGTATGGATCATCTTCATGCGCGGGTCGGCTGCCATCGTCTTCGCCGGGTCTATGAGGCAGTAGAGGCTGCCGAGCTCAGGCTCCCCCATCTCGACCATGATCTTGCCGAGCTCGCACAGCTGTGGCTTCCCCTCTCGGCGCTCCCAGAAGCCGTACCTCGGCAGCGACTGGTGGCCCCTCTTGGTCCTCTCGGCGACGTACTCACCGTAGCGTTTAATCGACCTAAGAATCAGCTCCTTCCCCCTTTGCCAGCCGTACTCCTCTATCAGGGTCTTCGAGAATGCCAAGTGGAGCAGGGCCAGGCGCTGGGTGACGACCTTCACCTCGTTCTCCGCCTCAACAAGAGGCACCATCTCCTCATGGAACAAGATTGGATCGAGTTAGAAGGGGTTTCAGCGACTAAAAAAGTTGGGAATGAGTGACGGCTACGCCTTTCTCGGCGTGGGTATCCACCACTCCTCGCCGCGCGTCGTCGTGACGTACTCAGGCCACCTCAGGTCCACGGGGGCGTCGAAGTCCTTCGGCAGCAGCGGAGCGATCCACCTGGAGCCGCCGATCCCACCGCCGGTCCTCTCCCTGAACTCTGCCTGGGCCTTCGCCAGCTCCTCCGGCCTCGTCATGAGGTCGACGAGGGTAGCCGCGATCACCTTGCCGCCGACGTAGATGCTCGGGTCTATAGTGCTCCTTATGCCGCCCATGGCGAGTGATGCCCAGCTCGGGTAGGTGAAACCCGGCTTCGGTGGCCTAAGGATCGCCTTCGCCGAGTACAGCCTGATGCTTGGGCTGTGCCAAGTGTAGTCGACATAGTCGTCGGCGCCGAAGTGCATCTGCCAGGGCTCCAGCGCCTTCCTCTGCTCCGCCTCGTACTCCTGAGGGGTGGTCAACTTCTGGCATGTCTCGGTGAAGGGGTCATCCATGGGTTCCAAGCCCAGGTTTTTCTGGATCTCCCTCCCGATCTTCTTGGCCTCCTCGCCATACCTCGGCGGCCCTACGAG
>CAZYUK010000205.1:0-2985 GCA_964650675.1 uncultured Candidatus Bathyarchaeia archaeon | reverse complement strand
GCTCCTCCTCAGTGTAGTCCCGTGGGTAACGCCTCATCCTACCCGAAATCATGAGGTATCCCTCCATCACGGCCGGCTAAAAGGCTTGGGTCTCGGTAGGCAATTGTGAAAAGTAGCTATACGTCCACATGCACTGTTCAAGTCTCTCTCAAACAAGGGAGACTTCCCATATCTGCTCCTACTAAGACTCCAACGATGCCAGGAAGACCGCTCTACTATGTGTCGATCTCCCTGATTACCTCCCTCGTCGTCTCCGGGAAGATTGTGAGCAGCTTCTCGATGATGTCACTGATCAGCGCCCTCCTCAGGCTTCCCTCATCCATGGCGGATTGGAAGAGGATCCTACTGCCGCCCTTGACATCGAGGCTGAGCTTGAGTATTCCCCTCGCGATGAGAGACTCTGTCGCCTCCTTGGCCCTTCTCATCGCCTCATTCGGGTCCCAGAATTTCTTGCCCTCGAGGTAGGCGCTGATCTTGTCGATGTCCGAGCCCTCCATCGGGCCCGCCCAGAGGCAGCGTAGTACGGCCTCCTCCGCCGAGCTCATGAACTTCTGGAGGCCCGGCATATTCGGATTAAACTCTAGCATCTCAAAATGCATGGATACCCCCCTCGATCGCACTCCCTAAGGCTGATATCCTTCAAGAGCTACTGAAGCAGTTGCTTTATAAAAACTTTGGTTAATTGTAGTAAAAAATGCTTTATCATGGGTTATTTGTCCCATTTAGAACCTATGCTCTTCTCCCGATTCTTGGAGTTCGCCCGCAAATTTGGTCTTCTTATCGGAGCCCAGACTCAATGGTTCCTCTCCAGTAGTAGTAGCTCGGAAAGCCCCATCACAGCGACGGCGACGAAGAACATCGTCGTAAAAAGAGGGGCCGATACAGGATGATGCCCCCAGTTGTACAGTAAGAACAACATAATGAGCGGGGGTGGAAGCCTCAGCACCTCGCCCAGCATCCTGCGCAAACTCATTACGCGTCTAACCTTTACTTCGAACTAGAGGCATTTTCTCTATCCGAAGTGCCTTTACCCACCGAATTTGACGAGCCTTGGGTTCAGCGACGCAATCTCCTTGGAACTGTAACCGAGTAGATCTCTGAGGATCTCCTCGTTGTGCTGCCCAAGCGTCGGTGCGGGCCTCGAAAATGTCGTGGCGGTTGAGAACTTCAGGGGGAAGTTCGGTTGTCTCAGTTTCCCCGCCTTCGGGTGGTCGACCTCTACTATCATGTTGCGCTCTATGATATGGGGATCAGTAACGACCTCATCCAGTTGGTATACGGGAGCCACAGGCACGTCTACGCTCACCAGCAATTCAACGATACCTTGGACTGTTTGCCCGCTCGTCCATGCCGCAAGCTCTTGCTGGCTCTCCAGATCCCTGCCCACTGCCTTCCTCAGCCTGTCCGTCTGACCCCCCTCCGCAGCTATGTAGACGAATCCGTCGGATGCCCTGAAGATCCCGAATAGTATGGCGCTCGTCGGGCGATCCCTCCATATCTGCCAAGCGAGCTTCCCCGTGACGAGGTAATTTGAGATCGGGACACCGAGGTGCGTGACCATGCAGTCGAGCTGCGCCACGTCGAGGACCTGCCCCTCGCCCGTCCTGTCCCTATGCTGGATGGCGCCGAGGATCGCGATGACCGCCCACAGGGCAGGATCGAGGTCGCCGTGGTACTCGGCCGGTCTGATTGGTGGGCCCTGTGGGTCTACGATGTCGCCGGTCAGGCGCATCCATCCGCTCATCGCCTCGGCTATCGGCGCGAAGCTCGGCCGATCCCTGTAGGGGCCGTCCAGGCCGAATCCGCTGAGGGCCGCGTATATGATGTCGGGCTTCACCTTCCTCATCTCCTCGTAGCCGAGGCCGAGCTTCTCCATCGTGCCGCGTTTGAAGTTCTCCACGACGACGTCTGACTTTGCGAGGAGCTGGAAGAAGATCCTCTTAGCCTCCCCGTCCTTCAGGTTGAGCACCATGCTCCTCTTGTTCCTGTTGAGGAACATGAAGGGTGAGCTCTCGCCGTTGACGAGGGGCGGGTAGAACCTCGCCATCTCGCCCCAAGGCGGCTCTATCTTGATGACGTCTGCGCCCATCGACGCCAAGATCATCGTGGTGTACGGGCCGTAATAGACATGGCCGAGGTCGAGTATCCTTATCCCTTCAAGCAACCCGCTCATTGAGACCAACTCCGATCAACGCCATGAATCCCATTCCTAAATGGCATGGAGGCGGGAACTAGCATATCGTGCCACCATCCATTGAGAGGAGCTTCTCCCAGTTTTCCCTCGTCTTCGTTTGGATGGCGTCGACAGCTTCGCCGGCCAGGTGCCTGAATCGACCCTGCATCTTGAGCGCCTCGGCGACCGGCTTAAGCTCCCTCGGCTTGTAGGTGAGCCGAAGACGCCTCCCCTCCGTGATCTCGTACAGTGGCCACAGCCCCGAGTCGACGGATAGCCTCGCGATCTTGATCGTGTCCTTGGGATCGTAGTTCCACCCGGTCGGACATGGGGAATGTATGTGTATGTATCTGAAGCCGCGGATCCCCTTCCCGTAGAGGATCTTTGCGGTTAGGTCCTCCGGGTAGGCGACTGAGGCGGTGGCGACGTAGGGCACGTTGTGCAGCGCCAGTATGAAGGGTACATTCTTCTTCTCCTCCACCTTCCCCTGGCTGAGCTTGGCGACCGGCGTCGTCGATGTCTGTGCGTGGGCGGGTGTGGCTCCGCTGCGCTGCCCCCCGGTGTTCATGTACGCCTCGTTGTCGTATGTGAACCAGAAGATGTTCTCGTTCCGCTCAGCCGCCGCTGAGAGCCCCTGGAAGCCTATGTCGACGGTGCCGCCGTCGCCTATTAACCCCGCGACGACGATGTCCTCCCTCCCCATGAGCTTGTAGCCCCTCGACAGGCCGGTCAGGAAGGCTGCCGCCCCCTCGAAGGCGGGGCCGAAGAAGCTGGGCACCCGGATGTTCATGAAGCCCGGGGCGCAGGAGGCC
>CAZYUK010000204.1:0-3042 GCA_964650675.1 uncultured Candidatus Bathyarchaeia archaeon | reverse complement strand
CACCTGGGTCAAGAACTAGGCCTGTTCACCTTTATCCTCAGTGGTATTCCATGCTCGACGCTCTTCCCGACGGTGCAGAAATCCTCGAAGAGGTCTATGCATCGGTTCAGCTGGGCGGCGTTCTCAGCCGGGATGTCTGGGGTGAGCTCGACTGAGAGCTCTGCTACCCTCCAGCGGCCTCTATCGTTCCTGACCAGTTTTCCCTCGACGCTCGTCCTCATGCCCTTCACATCGGCCCTCGCCTTGGCGAGGCAGAAGAGGAGGCTCGCGCTCAGGCAGTCGCCGACGGCCGCGGCGAGCATCTTCGAGGCATTGGGACCCTGTCCGGCTCCGAGCGGCTCCGGCTCGTCGACCCTGATCCCCGGGACGCCGTCGAGGTCGAAGTCGACGTCGAAGGCGTAGTCTCCGACCCTCTCCAAGGTAACTGAGAAGGTCTTCTCCTCCTCGTCGGACAAGTTCATCGGTTTGAGTATCTGGCTCGTGGGTTTAAGACGGTTTGGGGGAGCTGTTCTTGGGCTCGAAGCCGGGGGGCGGGAACTCCTCCGGGTGGGCCTTCTTGTACCTCTGCTCGTAGAAGTAGGCGTAGGCGAAGAGGCCGAAGCCAAGGAAGATGAGAGCCCAGACGACGGGCTCGTATGAGGTGTCCCCGGAGACGGTTATCAGGTAGATGAGGGCGACGCAGGCGACGAGGCAGCCCGCCGAGGTGATGACCATGTAGTCCCAGGTCCTCAGCTTCAAGGCGCGTCGACTCCGCTGATCCTAACCCATCACGCGACCAAATTATGGTTTTCCCCTGCTAAGCGTTAAAGCCACGTGGGCCGGCGTTATCACCCATGTCGGGGATGAGGAGGAGGGAGAAGGAGATCACGGATAGGGCAGTCGTCGAGGAGCTACTCAGGGAGGCCGAGGTCGGCCGCCTCGCGACGTGCAGCGGCGACGAGCCGTACGTTGTGCCCGTGAGCTTCGCCTACTACGACGGGAGAATAATTATACACGGGAGCCGAGAGGGGAGGAAGATGGCGAACATCGCTGAGAATCCCAGGGTCTGCTTCGAGGTCGACCAGTCTGAGAAGATGGAGGGTGAGAGGCCATGCGACTACGCGTTCAGGTACATGAGCGTCGTGGTGCAGGGCCGGGCGAGGGTCCTGGAGGGCGACGAGGCGAGGCTGGCCGCCCTGAGGAGGCTCACGGACAAGTACGCGCCGGGCAAGGGGCGCATGCTCACGATGGACGATCTGAGGAAGTACGGGAACCTCGCCGTCGTCGAGGTCACGGTCGACTCGATGACCGGGAAGAGGAGTCCTGCGCCGTCCAGACCCTGAACCAGCGGCGGAGGCTGTTCTCGACCCACTCAGGCCGATCGGAGGGATAGAGGGCATGGTAGCCGTGCCTGACGGCGTCGTCCTCTGAGGCGCCCGAGGCTATCTGAGTCTTCATCTCGTCGCGGACCGCCTTGAACCACTTGAGCTGTCTCTCGACCTCGGATTTGTCGCAGAGGGGGCCGTGGCCCGGGACTATGGTCTTCGCGTCGAGCTTCAGGATGGTCCTGAAGGCCTCTATCCAGTCGTCTGGATTGGCTGTCGGGTCGCCTGCCCATGGGAACCTTCCGACGAAGAGGATGTCGCCCGAGAAGAGAAGTTTGTCGTCCGGGTAGTAGACGATGCTGCTGCAGTCCGTGTGCCCCTTGGTGTGGATCATCTGAACCGGGCCGACGCTGTAGGTATCGGAGAAGACGGTCTTCGGGAGAACGATCTTGAGCCCCTCGAAGAGCCAGGCCCGCTCCGGTGTGCTCTTCCTCGTCTCCTCGACCATCTTCTCCAGGTTGCCGGGCGCCCAGATGGTCTTGAGGTTCTCCTCCATCTTCTCCCTGAGCCTCCTGTGGGCGACTATGTCGGCGTCCTCGAAGGCTTGGTTGCCGAAGACGTGGTCTCCGTGGACGTGGGTGAGGAGGAGGTGGGTCACCGGCTTGTCCGTCACCCTCTTGATCTCTTCCCTGAACTTGGCGGCTGAGGCAGGGTACTGGGCGTCCACCGCGACGACCTCGTCCTCGAGGACGATTATGCCCACGTTGCCGCCTGTGAGCCCCTCAGTGTCGGCGTAGGCGTTGTCAGAGACCTTTTCGAGCTTCATCTGGGCATCGTTTTAAACTTCTCCGACTTGCTTAAATTTTATCTGGTAGTCTTCGTCCCGTCTCGGCGGAGAACGTCCTCGTCGAGGCTCATCCATGGGTGTCTCCAGGTCGCTGAGGCTCCCCGTTGTTTTGCCGGATGCGGCTCGCTATAGGCCGCCGCTTCTATATAACTTCTATAGACCTCTATAGTCTATTTGTGTCTATTTTTTATCATTCAATGGCGTGTGTGATTGATGGGTTCCGGGTCCGTAAATCGGCGCAGGCTGGGGGGTCAATCATGAACATCGTTGAGATCGCCCTGTTCGTGGGGCTGTCCCTCTCGTTCATGATGGCCGTTGCCCTCGGCGGCAACGACGCGGCCTCCCCGACGGCGAACGTCGTCGGCGCGAGGGTGATGACCATCAGGCGCGCCGTCGTGATCTTCACGGTGTTCACGATGGTCGGCGCCCTCTCCCAGGGGTACATGAACATGAAGACCGTGGGGACGGGGATCGTCCCCGGGATAGACCTCCTCGGGGCCATCGTCATCATCCTCACCGCCTTCACCTGGATCATGATATGCAACTTCAGGGGGCTGGAGATCAGTGTGACGCACACGGTCGTGGGCAGCATCATGGGCTACGGCATCGCGGCGTATGGCGCCGGAGGCGTCCAGTGGGGCATGATCCAGACCGTCGTGCTGAGCTGGTTCACTTCGCCCGTGCTTGCGGCCGTCGTCGCCTTCGCCCTTCACAGGCTGATGCTGGCGATGGTCCGCAGGTTCGAGTCCTGGGAGAGGTCGATGGTGGTGGTGCTGACGCTGGCGCTCTGCTACTCCGCCTACGCCTTCGGCGCGAACGACATAGCGAACGCGACTGGGGTCTACGTGACCGTGACGAAGATAGCGATGGGAAGCCCCCCTGAGGGGAGCG
>CAZYUK010000203.1:0-3088 GCA_964650675.1 uncultured Candidatus Bathyarchaeia archaeon | reverse complement strand
CCCCCTTCCTGTCGAGGGTCTGGAACGGGTCCTTCCAGGATCTTCTTCTCAATGTATATCGGCAGGAATGTGCCCTGGGCGTCGTCGCGGCTGAGCCCCATCCCCGTCTGGGTGAGGTCGTTTGTGCCGAAGCTGAAGAAGTCGCATTCCTTCGCCATCTCGTCCGCCGTCAGCGCCGCGCGGGGCATCTCGATCATGGTGCCGTACTTGTATGGCATCTTGAAGCCGTACTTCTTCGATACCTTTTCATGCGCCTTGACGACGAGGGGCTTGATGAAGGCGAGCTCCTTCCACGTGATGGTGCCAGGGATCATGATCTCTGGCCTCGGGTCATAGCCTTCATTCTTCAGCTCCGAAGCCGCCTCGAAAATAGCTTCGGCCTGAGTCTCATAGATCTCAGGGTAGAGGACGCCGACCCGGCAGGCCCTGAGCCCTATCATCGGGTTCGCCTCCTGTATCCTGCGTACCTTGGCGAGGATGACCTGCTGCTCCGCGAGCTCCTTCTCGGAGGCGCCGGCCTTCTCCATCTCGTAGATCTTCGTCAGCAGCTCAGCCTCGTGGGGCATGAACTCGTGGAGAGGCGGGTCCAGGAGCCTTATCTCCACCGGCTTGCCGTCCATCGACCTCAGCAGCCCCTTGAAGTCACCCTTCTGGAGCGGCAGAAGCCTATCTAGGACTCCCTGGCGCGCCTCCCCGGTGTCGGCCATGATCATCTCCCTCACTAAGGCGACCCTCTCGACGCCCAGGAACATGCGCTCGGTCCTAGCCAAGCCGATCCCCTCGGCGCCGTTCTCGTTCGCCTTCGCGCCATCCCTCTCATCGTTTGCGTTCGCCCATACGCCGAGCCTCCTGTGCTTGTCAGCCCAGCCCAGAAGTGTGGCTACCTCGCCGCCGATCTTCGGCTCGATGAACGCGACCTCGTCGACGAAGACCTCGGCTGTGAGGCCGTCTATCGTTATGACGTCGCCCTTCCTGATCAGGGCTCCCCCTGCGGTGAACTCCTCCTTGTCGAGGTCGATGTGCAGCGCCTCGCAGCCTACTATCGCGGGCTTGCCGATCCCCCTGGCGACGATGGCTGCGTGGCTCGTCATCCCCCCGCGGCTCGTCAGCACGCCCTCAGAGGCGACCATCCCGGCGATGTCCTCGGGCGTCGTCTCAGGCCTGACGAGGATGACCTTCTTCCCCTCCGCCTTCCACCTCTCCGCCTCCTTGGGGACGAAGACTACCTGCCCCGTCGCGGCCCCCGGCGAGGCTGGGAGGCCCTTCGCTATAGCCTTCTTCCCCGAGTTCGGGTCTATGCTCTTGTGCAGGAGGAGCTCTATCTGCTTTGGCTCGACCCTGAGGAGGGCCTCCTTCTGGTTGATGAGCCTCTCCCCTACCATGTCGACCGCGCACCTGACCGCAGCCCTGGCCGTCCTCTTGGCGTTCCGCGTCTGCAGCATGTAGAGGACGCCGCGCTCGATGGTGAACTCGACGTCCTGCATGTCCCTGTAGTGCCTCTCAAGCTTCCCGACGATGCCTGTAAGCTCCCTGTGAACCTTCGGGTTCTGCCTCTTCAGGTCGTCGAGGTTGACGGGCGTCCTTATGCCGGCCACGACATCCTCACCCTGGGCGTTGAAGAGGAGCTCGCCGAAGACCCTCTTCTCCCCGCTGCTCGGGTCCCTGGTGAAGAGGACGCCGCTGCCCGAGTCCCATCCAAGGTTGCCGAAGACCATCATCTGGACGGTGCAGGCGGTCCCCATCTCATCGGGTATGTTCTCTATCTTCCTGTAGGTGATCGCCCTGGGGGTGTTCCAGCTGTTGAAGACCGCAGCTATCGCGAGCCTCAGCTGCTCATGCGGGTCCTGGGGGAAGGCGCGGCCGACCTCCACCCTGAAGAGCCTCTTCTGCGCCTCGACCACCCTCTTCAGGCCCGCGGCGCTAAGCTCAGGGTCCGTCTTCGCCTTCTCCCTCGCCTTCTCAGCCTCGTGGATGTCGTCGAACTTCTGCCTCTCGGCGTGCATCACGACGTCTGCGAACATGGTGACGAAGCGCCTGTAGGCGTCGTAGACGAAGCGTTCGTCGCCAGTTATCTTCGAGAAGCCCTTCGCCACCTCGTCGTTCATGCCGAGGTTGAGGACCGTGTCCATCATTCCGGGCATCGATATGGGGGCTCCGCTGCGCACCGAGACCAGGAGAGGGTTGCCAGCGTCCCCGAACCTCTTCCCAGTCCTCTTCTCCAAAGAGGAGACGTGTTTGAGCACCTCCTCCCATAGGCCGGCGGGGAACTCGCCCTTGGCCTTGAAGAACTCCACGCAGGTCCTCGTTGTGACCGTGAAGCCGGGCGGCACCCTCAGCCCGAGGTTGGTCATCTCGGAGAGGTTGGCCCCCTTGCCGCCGAGCAGGTCCCTCATCTCGGCGCTGCCCTCTGCGAAGTCGTAGACCCTCTTGACCAATCTAACACACCCTGAACGGATGGTTAAGAATGGTCCCCCCATAGATATACCTTTAATCAGATTTCGACGCATCGGGGGCTAAAGAAGCTGCTGTGCGGCCTCTCAATCGGGTGCCTATCCAAGAAAATGAATATAATGGCCTTTGACACGATAACATTGAGCTGATTTCGTGATTAAATTTATAAATAAATAAATAATAATCTCCCATATCCTCATTAATTTAATTGTATATCCCTTTTTTCACCTGAAAATTTCAGAAAGTTAGTTTCAGAATAAACGTTAATTCAAGTTTATGTCTAAATACCGTTTAAAACCATGTTCATTTTAATTGATCCTATAAATTTTTCGACTCTTCCTGGACCGAACTCAATAAGAGTTATAAGCTAGGCTTTTTTTCTTATCATAGTCTTTCTCGGAGTGGTACTTTGGCAGCAAGCCTGCGTACTAAGATGGTTTGCAGCGAGTGCGGAAGCTCCAGCCTGCTCAGGGACTACGACACCGGCGAACTCGTCTGCCAGAACTGCGGCTACGTCATAAGTTCCACCTTCATCGACCAGGGTCCTGAGTGGAGGGCGTTCGACCAGGAGCAGAGGGATAAGCTGCCCAGGGTCGGGGCGCCGGTGACCTGGACGATCCACGACAAGGGGCTAAGC
>CAZYUK010000202.1:0-3098 GCA_964650675.1 uncultured Candidatus Bathyarchaeia archaeon | reverse complement strand
CCACCCTGCCACCCATCCCCGCGACGGGGTTCACGATCAGCCCGACCTTCTTGTTCAAGGCGCCTGCCCCTCTACCCCGCAGAACCTCATCGCGGTGAGGCAGAGGGTCCTCGCCGCTGCCATGAGGTCGCTCAAGGACACGCACTCGTCTGGTGAGTGGGCCCTTCTCACATCACCTGGGCCAAAGAGGAGTGTCGGCGTCTCGGCATCGTATACTATATAGTGCATGTCAGAGCTGTAGGTGACGCCCTCGATGCTGGGCTCTCTTCCGACGGCGTCCCTGAATGAGTCGGAAACCGTCTTCACGATAGGGTCTCCGACGGGGATGCTCGCCGGCCTGAACTGGTATCCTATCCACTCGACCCTCGGCCGGTGCTCCCTGAGCCATGGGTCCTCCTCGGAAGCCTTCATGATGGTCTCCTCGAGGGCCCCCCTCGCCTGCTCGATCCTCTCCCCCACGGGGACGCCTATCCTGCCCTCGAATGTGAGGCCCTCGGCGACCGAGCCGGGCCAGTTGCCGCCCTGCACCTTCCCGATGTTGATGGGGTACGGGATGCTGTACCTTCTGTAAAGTGGGTCGGTTATCCCCCTGTTCCTCTCCCCCTCGAGGGCCCTCAGCGCCCCGTGCAGCGAGATGAACTTCTCTATGGCGCTGACCCCCTCCTCCCTGACGCAGGCGTGGGCCGACTTGCCTTGTACGGTGATCCTGAAGGCCAGGGCGCCCGCCTGTGCGGCGATGAGGTTGAGCTCGCTGGGCTCCATGATAATCGCCCCGTCCGCACTGTAGCCCCTGAGGACTGTGGCCAATGTGCCCACCCCGCCGTCCTCCTCGCCTATGACGCTCTCAAGTATGAGCTTCCCCCTCAGCCTCAGGCCGGCGTCCCTGATAGCCTTCGCGGCGTAAAGGGCGCAGACTAGGCCGCCCTTCATGTCGACCGAGCCCCTGCCGTAGAGGAGGCCGTTCTCGACGGTTCCCTTCCAAGGCGGGTGGGTCCAGTTAGATTCGTCTCCGGCCGAGACTACATCTATGTGGCCGTTAAGGATGAGGCTTCTGCCCTTGTCACCGCCGATGGTGCCAACTACGCCGACGCCCTCCTCGCGTGGGATGCCCATGCTGAATGAGGGGTGTCTCCTAGCCTCTTCGAGGTCTATCTTCCAGGCGTCGACGCCGAAGCCGATGCGCCTGAGCTCGGCGGCGACGTGCCTCTGCGCCTCGGCCTCGTTCCCACCCGTGCTCGGCACCGCGATCAGTCTGCAAAGGTAGTCGACCATGCCATCGACATCCAAGGCTTCTAAAGCCCTCGTCTCGGCTTCCTGCAAGGCATCCACGACCCGGATGAACAGGGCTACAATGGGTCTACGCCTACAAAAGCGTTAAGAGATTTCCGTGTCCAGTATGCTCAGTTCGTGGGATGCCTATGAGGGCGGTTATGAAGACCAGGCCTGAGCCAGGCGTCGAGGTGAGGGACATCCCGGTGCCAAAGATCGCGCCGGATGAGGTCCTGATCAGGGTGAGGGCGGCGGCGATCTGCGGAAGCGACCTCGGCATATATGACTACACGCCAGCCTACTCCAGGATGAGGCTCCCGGTCGTGCTCGGGCACGAGTTCGCAGGCGTCATCGAGGAGGCTGGAGATGAGGTCGAGGGCTTCGGGGTCGGCGACAAGGTCCTGGCGGAGTCGGTGAAGGCGTGCGGTAAATGCAGCTTCTGCCGGGCTGGCATAAGCAACCTCTGCGACGACTCGACCCTATTCGGCATCCACGTCGACGGCGGCTTCGCCGAGTACGTGGCCGTTCCACACAAGCTGCTCCACCGCGTTCCTGAGAGGATGACATTCGAGGAGGCCGCAGTCATCGAGCCCCTCAGCAACTCGGTCCACTTCGCCACAGAGATAGCGGAGACGAAGCCCGGTGACCTCGTCGTCGTCCAGGGATGCGGGCCCATAGGCCTCTTCTCCGCCCAACTCTTCCGCCTCTCAGGCGCCGAGGTGCTCATCACGGGCATAGGCATCGACACTGAGAGGTTCAGGATAGCCGGGAAGCTGGGCTTCGAGACCGTGAACGTAGAGGAGGAGGACCTCGTAGAGAGGGTCATGAGTATGACCGGTGGCAAGGGGGCCGACGTAGCCTTCGTCGCCGTCGGCGCTCCGTCAGCCCTCGTCCAGGCTGTTAGGCTCGTCAAGAAGCGCGGCCAGGTGGTGGTAGTGGGGATCTTCGGGAAGGACGTCGAGCTCCCCGTGACCGAGATCGTGAGGCGGGAGATCATAGTGAAGGGCGCATACGACGCGAGACCCGCAAACTTCCCCCAGTCCATAAGGCTCATCGAGGACGGAACCATAAACACGAAGGACATCATAACCCATAGGTTCCCTCTGAAGAGGGCTGAGGAGGCCTTCGGCGTGGCCAAGTCTAAGGCAGGCGGGAAGGTCATTTTTATCCCGTGAGGATAAGGAAAATCTATCATTCCGCACCGAAGATTTCTATTCACGAGCTCTCAAGTCCTATGATCATAAAACCATTGTCCGGATCAGCCTGTTCACCGCAACACTCTGGAGGAAGTAGGCACATTCCTAAGAACAATGGATTAGATCTGCGAATCATAATAGAGATCCGCGCACGCTCTCAGGGAAGCTTCTTCCCTTCTAGGGCCAAGATTACCTACAAAGGTCAATATGGGGTGATCGAGGTTGGAACTTCGCCTAGCAATGATCGGCTTCGGCAACGTCGGCCAGGCGTTCGCCAGGCTGCTGATCTCGAAGAAGGCGTGGTTGAGGGAGACTTATGGGTTGGGAGTTGAGGTTCTCGCAATTTCTACTAGAACTAAGGGGTCCTTAATGTCGAAGAAGGCGATTGATTTGCATCGTGTCCTAGATGTTTTGGAAAAGGGAGAACCTTTTAGAGACTCCATGCCCGAATGCGTTGATCTGTCGCCTTTTAAGATCCTAGAGGGTTGCGACGCAGACATCATGGTCGAGTTGACCACTCTGAACATAGACTCAGGCCAGCCCGCCATAGACCACATAAAGAAGGCCCTCAGCAAAGGCATGCACGTAGTAACGGCGAACAAGGGTCCCGTAGCATATGCCTACGATGAGCTG
>CAZYUK010000201.1:0-3109 GCA_964650675.1 uncultured Candidatus Bathyarchaeia archaeon | reverse complement strand
CTACATAGGCAACCGTGTGGCCTTCGGACAAGTCAAGGAGTTCAGGGTCAAACGCGCCGAGACCATCCTGGACAGGAACCTCTTGCCCCACATAGGCAGGGAGCCCGAGGAGCGCCTCGACAAAGCCATATTCCTAGGCGAGATGGCTTCAAGGATAATCGAGCTGAAGCTGGGGCAACGCGAGGAGGACGACAAGGACCATCTCCGCAACAAGCGCATCAAGCTCGCAGGCCCCCTGCTGGCCGAACTGTTCAGGAGCGCTTTCTGGAGCCTTTACCGCGACATGCGGTACCAGTTCAGACGCATGAGCACCCGCCGCAAGGGCGTACTCATCTCGGCGGCCGTCAGGCCCGGCATAATCACGAGCAGGATCCAGCACGCCCTAGCGACAGGCAACTGGAGGCGAGGCCGCGTCGGCATGACTCAGCTCCTCGACCGCACCAACACCCTATCAACCCTCTCTCACCTCCGCAGGCTTCAGAGCCCCCTCAGCAGGAGCCAACCCAACTTCGAGGCCCGTGACCTCCACAGCACCCACTGGGGCAGGCTCTGCCCCAACGAGACACCTGAGGGCGCCAACTGTGGCCTAGTCAAGAACCTGGCCCTCATGAGCAGCGTCAGCATAGGAACCGACGCCGAGAAGGTGAAGCGCACCTTGGAGTTCATGGGCGTCGTGAAGGCCAAGGATGCGGATGAACAGCTACGCCACGCGGGCAGCAAGATCTTCGTGGAGGGCTACCTCCTAGGCTACACCACGTCCCCCGAGGTACTCGCAAAGACATTCAGGGAGATGCGCCGCAAAGGCGAGATCAGCGGCGAGGCAAACATAGCCTACTACAGGAACTATAACGAGATCTACGTCAACTGCGACGAGGGCCGCATCAGGCGCCCCCTCATAGTTGTCGAGGACGGTAAGCCTCTGCTCAAGCAGCGACACATACGCAACATAAAGCAGGACAGGTGGACGTGGAGCGACCTCATCAGAGAGGGCATCATGGAGTGCTTGGACAGCGACGAGGAGGAGAACACCTACATAGGCATCAAGGCCGAGGAGCTGACGGAGGAGCACACCCACATGGAGATATGCACGTACTGCATCCTGGGCGTTGGCTCCGCCATCATCCCCTACGCCGAGCACAACCAGAGCCCCAGGAACACGTACCAGGCGGCCATGGTCAAGCAGGCCCCCGGCATATACGCGCTCAACCACGGCGAGAGGACCGACACACGCGCCCACCTCCTGCACTATCCCCAGAAGCCCCTGGTGGCGACGAAGCCCATGGAGGTCATCGGCTACAACGAGCGCCCCGCGGGCCAGAACTTCATAATAGCGATCCTCAGCAGCATCGGCTACAACATGGAGGACGCCATCATATTCAACAAGGGCGCGGTGCAGCGGGGCCTCGGCCACAGCAGCTTCTACAGGATCTACAAGGCCGAGTGCAAGCAGTACCTGGGCGGAGCCAAGGACAGGCTCACCATCCCAGAGGCAGGCATCCGCGGCTACCACGGCGCCGACTCCTACAGGCAGCTGGAGAGCGACGGCCTCATAGCGACCGAGGCCGAGGTCAAGGGCGGCGATGTACTGATAGGGAAGACGAGTCCGCCTCGCTTCATGGAGGAGTATAGAGGCATAGAGATCAGGGGCCCCCAACTGCGCGACACCAGCATAGGAGTCAGGCCCACAGAGGTGGGCGTCGTTGACCAGATATTCATCACAAAGGACATCGAGGGCAGCCAGCTGGTCAAGGTCAAGGTCCGCAGCCACAGGGTCCCCGAGCTGGGGGACAAGTTCGTGTCCAGGCACGGCCAGAAGGGGGTCATGGGCATGCTGGTGCCCCAAGAGGACATGCCCTTCACCACAAGCGGCACCATCCCGGACATAGTCATGAACCCCCACGCCTACCCGAGCCGCATGACCGTCGGCCAGTTCATAGAGGCCATCGCCGGGAAGGCGGCGGCCCTGAGAGGATCGATCGTCGACGGTACGCCGTTCGCCAACGAGGACCCCAAGGCACTCGAGGAGATACTGAAGGACCTGGGGTTCCAGCCTGGGGGCCGCGAGATGATGTACGACGGGATGAGCGGCCGCATGTTCGAGGCCGAGATATTCGTGGGCGTAGCCTTCTACCAGAAGCTCCACCACATGGTCGTGGACAAGATACACGCCAGGGCCCGCGGACAGGTCCAGATGCTCACAAGGCAGCCGACGGAGGGCAGGGCCCGCGGCGGAGGACTCAGGTTCGGCGAGATGGAGCGCGACTGCCTGGTGGGCCACGGGGCCGCCATGCTCCTCAAGGACAGGCTCCTCGAGGAGTCGGACGCCTACACGATCTACGTGTGCGAGAAGTGCGGCAAACAGGGCTTCTACGACATAAGGCAGAGGAAGTACATCTGCCCCACATGTGAAGGCAAGAGCGATATAGAGCCCGTCACAGTAAGCTACGCGTTCAAGCTGCTGCTGCAGGAGATGCAGAGCCTGTGCCTGAGCCCGAGCCTCAAGCTCACCAAGGAGGCCGAGTAGGATGAGCAAGGTAATCGACTCCATCCAGTTCGGTCTCCTGTCCCCCGACGAGGTGAGGCGCCTCAGCGTCGTCGAGATACAGACAAGCGACACCTACGATGAGGACGGCGCCCCCATAGCGGGCGGCCTCATGGACCAGAGGCTGGGCACGCTTGAGCCTAGGCAGAGGTGTCGCACATGCGGAAACATAGCCATCAACTGCCCCGGCCACTTCGGTCACATAGAGTTGGCCGTCCCCGTGGTGCATGTAGAGTTCGCCAAGCAGATCTACAAGGTGCTCGGCTCCACGTGCCGCGGCTGTGGAAGCATCCTCTTGGATGAGGATACCAAGGAGAAACTGCGGGGACAGCGCCACAAAGACATTGAGATGTTCGGCAAGGTGAGCGACGAGACGTCGGCGGAGATCATGAAGCAGGCCAAGAAGTACAAGCGACACAAGGAGTGCCCCTACTGTGGCATGGTGCAGACCGTCGTCAAGTTCAACAAACCCACCACGTTTCTGGAGATAGAGAAGGAGGAGTTCTTCGACATGGAGGACGAGGACATCCAGGAAGAGGTAACCCGCAGGATCACACCGAACATGAT
>CAZYUK010000200.1:0-3109 GCA_964650675.1 uncultured Candidatus Bathyarchaeia archaeon | reverse complement strand
CAGCGCTGCATAGGCTTCGCCATAGAGGGGAGGAGGGGGGACCTTGAGCGCTGCTTCGGCGTCCTCTCCCAGAAGGAGAAGGAGGCGGACATCCTCAAGAAGAGGATAATCATCGAGCTGGCGAAGGGGGACCTGCCCCCGAACGAGCGGGAGGACCTCATGCGCCTGGCGAGGTCCATCGACCAGGTGATCGACTGGATCAACGAGACCGGCAGGATACTGGTCGAGTTCGAGCTCGACAAGATGCCAGAGGAGATAAAGGCGATAGTGAGGGAAATGACCAGGGTCGTCATGGACTGCGTCTCGAAGCTCGACTTCTGCACGGGCAAGCTGATAGGCAGGGAGTTCGAGGACGCCCTGACGGCCGCCGACGCCGTCGAGAGGCTCGAGGAGGAGATGGACGGCCTCTACCAGAAGGCTAGGGGGGCGATCAACGGGCTCAGGGGAGACGTCGTGGCGGTTGGGCCCGCCATACTGCTCAGCCAGTTCATGGACGCCATGGAGAACATAGCCGACCGCTGCGAGGACACCATAGACGAGATAAGGACCATCTCGGTCGTAACGCTCTTCTGAGGCCGATCGCCTCAGCCTACCCCGCCAGGAGCAGACTACACCTGGATTGTCTCAAGTCTTATATCGCCTTCACATTCCTATCTCATCGGTGTAAGTTTTGGAGAATCCCCACCTAGAGGTCGATAAGAGGATCGTATCCGAGGTCTACACGTCCTCGGAGCCCCTCGACAACCTGAAGATTCTGTGCGATGTCTATGGGAGCAGGTTCCCTGGGACGTCGGGAGACCTCGGTTCGGTCAAGTACATGGTAGAGAAGCTGAAGGGCTACGGCATCGAGGACGCCCACTACGAGTCGTACAAGATCCCGGGCTGGAAGCGCGGCCCGGCTAAGCTGACTATGACCAAGCCTGTGGAGAAGGAGATAGACTGCATCAGCCTGCCACACAGTCTAGCCGGCGAGATGGAGACGAAGCTCGTCTGGCTCGGCGACGGCCCGGTCGACATCTACGAGAAGAGGAAGGCGGAGATAGACGGCAGCATCGTGATGGTCTCCAGCGCCAACCCCCTGGGCATGAACAGGCCACTCCACAGGAGCGAGAAGTTCATGAGGAGCGTCCTGGCCGGCGCAAAGGGCTGGATATTCATGAACCAGTACCCCGCCTATGGGCCGCAGACCGGTGGGATAAGCCCGGTCATCCCCTCCATAAGCGTCAGCTACGAGGACGGCATGTTCCTCGTCCGAGTCCTCGAGCGGGAGGGGGAGGTCAAGCTCAGGATAAGGACCACAGACAGGAACATGGACGTCACGACCTACAATGTCATAGCCGACGTCCCGGGCAGGGGCAGGAGCAAGGAGTACGTCGTCGTAGGCAGCCACTACGACGGCCACGACATCAGCCAGGGCGCCGTCGACCCTGCCTCAGGCGCCGTCACCGTGATGGAGATCGCCCGCAACCTCCAGATGGTGAAGAAGAAGCTGAGGAGGAGGGTCAGGTGCATCTGCTTCGGCGCCGAGGAGATAGGGCTCTACGGTAGCTATAACTACGTCGCCATGCACGGGGACGAGATGAGGAAGGTCAGGTTCATGCTCAACCTCGACTCTGGGGGCAGCCAGGGGAAGAAGGGAGTAATCCTCCACGACTCACCCGAGCTCGAACCCTTCCTGGAGAGGTGGGCGGCAGAGATGAAGGCAGAGCTACCCTTCTTCCAGCGCGTCGGCCCATACAGCGACCACTGGCCCTTCTTCCTCAAGGGGGTCCCATGCGGCAGCGGAGGAGACCCCGAGACGATCAGGACGAGCACGGGGAGGGGATATGGCCACAGCAAGTACGACACCGTCGACAAGGTCGACCGAGAGTACCTACGCCTCGCAGCTGCTAACTACACGAGGCTCCTCTTCAGGGTAGCGAACGCCGATGACTGGAAGCCGAGGAGGAAGACCCAGAAGGAGATACAGGAGTTCATAAAGAAGCAGGGGTACGACCAGACGGTCCAGCTCGCCGACAGGGTCAAGGAGCACGTCAGGACCTGGAAGACCATCCACCCCGAGACCAAGGACTGGCTCGAGAGGAAATCCGAGTGGTGAGGGTCTGACACCCCATTTTCTTTACCGTGATGTGCCACCGAATATGTTTAAAAGCTGGCCGTCCTCCTCACACACGTACCGGCCCACAGCCCGTGGGCTGGTGCACAAAAAAAGGAGTGAAATATATGGGTTATAGGGGTAGGCGCAGCTTCGACGAGCCCAGGGAGATGCACAAGGTCATCTGCTCTGACTGTGGACAGGAATGCGAGGTCCCGTTCAAGCCCACAGAGGGTCGTCCAGTATACTGCCGCGAATGCTACGCCAAGCACAGACCACCGAGAAGGTTCTAATCGACTCGGCAGTATCTGCGCTGAGTAGTTCAACTTTTTTTAAGATGTTTTTACCAGCCTCTGATTCGATCATCTAGCTGTGTGAAGAGGCGGGATCAGTGGGATAGGCTCCTTACAAGATCGTGGATGAAGGCACTCAGCTTCTCCTTCGGCACCTTGGCCCCGCTGGCCCTGCTGTGGCCGCCGCCGAAGCCGCCGTACTCCTCTGAGAGCCTGGAGGCGAGGACGCCGAGGTTCTCCCTGAGCCTCCTCCGCCCCCTGAGGGAGATGTTGACCAGGCCATCCTCCACCTTGTAGCATACGCCTACGTCGATGCCCATCGCGTCCATCACTATGTTGGCCGCCTCGCCTGTGGAGAGGTCGTCGCCGCACTCCATGTAAGCGACCCTGCCCTCCACCTTCGCCTCTTGTTTGACGACCTCCCTCACCCTCACCACCTTATCGAGGTGGGAGCGCGCCGCGTCGAGTGCACCCCTGATCGTGTGGGGGTACGCGTAGTGTGTCAGGGAGTCGAGGACCAGCCCCTTGAACTCCTCGGAGGGGTTGCCTGCGAGCGCGTGTGTCAGTATCAGGGCCTCGTGCTCCACGAACTTCCTGTCCATCCCGTCGAGTATCCGTGAAGCCTCAGGTCCGTCCTCGAAGAGGTCGGAGATGGCCGCGTAGGCTGCGAGCCTCGCCGCCTCCTGCTCAAGCCTGTCCCTGTAGAGGCTGTAGACGAGGA
>CAZYUK010000199.1:0-3114 GCA_964650675.1 uncultured Candidatus Bathyarchaeia archaeon | reverse complement strand
CTCATTTCCTTGGGGGGCCCGTGGCCAAGTCAGGACAAGGCACCTAGCCGGCTGCCGTGGTCGACGCCGGCGTGCAGGCCTTCTAAGCCGGAGATCGTGGGTTCAAATCCCTCCGGGCCCGCCATTTTCTCTCTGTGTGTGCGTGCGCGGGGGGGGGGTGGTAGTCGTCGTCGCCGCGTTTTTTCGTTTTCAGGCTCCTTTTTTGATTCGGCGGCCTATTCTTGGTCTCCGGGCGGCGACTACCGGAGGTGGTGGTCGTCGCGTCGCATTCTTCCGTGGCTGTTCATAACGGAAAAAAAATTTATCGTGAGTGCATCTGAGGGGTGGCTGGTCCATCCGTCCTCTTTTACCCTTCTCAGGCTCGGCTTTGGTAAGGTGGTCTAATAGCCTTTTTACGTTGTTTTTTTATCGTTTGCTTCAGACACCTAAACCACTGGTCCTTAATACGCATGCTTGGCAAGTAAACCTTATATGTTTACTAGTCAACTTATTCGCATTGAAGATGGCCGCCCCAGCAGGATTCTCCACAAAGCAGCTTGAAGCTTGGCACATGAGGAGGGGAGGGCTGACTCTGAACGAGATCGGCGTGAGGCTCGGCGTGACGAAGCAGGCCGTCTCAAGGTCACTCAGGGAGACCGAGTTCAAGATCACGAGCACCCTTGAGATGACCGCCAAGGCGGCCAACATAGAGACGAGGCATCTAGACGCATCAAAGGGCATCCTCCTCGGCTTCAGCCACGAAACCGGAGAGAGCGTGGTGGTCACCTTCTCCGCGAGGCATGGCCCGCACATATGGCACCACGGCTCGCGTAGATGCGACGGATGCGCCCTGCATGATGAATGCGTGAAGCTAATCCTCGACGAGGCCGATGAGAGGGGGATCAACCTGACGGAGGCTGAGCGGGTTAAACCGCCCGCGGGCATAGCTCGCGGGGTCTTCTCAAGGGTGCTGCCGGGGGTCGAGCCGTGATGGGTCTCAGGGACAGACCCGTGAGGTTCTGCCCGTATACAACCCTTAGGAAGGAGACTTCGGCCTCCGAGAGCCCATTGATGCGACGCATCGGCGGGCGAAAGGTAGCCCTCATCTATCTCCTTCTAGCAGTCAGCCTAGCGGCCCCCATAGCATACAGCTTCTTCCAGACGCCTCAGGCGAAGCTCGTCACGCTGAGCGACCTCGACGTTAGGGTCGTCACAGACGGGAAGCAATACCACGTCAACGAGACGATAAGGGCGGCTCTAGTCGTATTCAACGATAACCCATACCCCGTGTGGCTCGAGCCCATCAGGGAGATGTACATATCTGGGAATACCATCTCCGAGCCCGATAAAATTTCGTCGATACTTTATCTTGATTATCCATCCTCATTTCAGTACATCTCTATTGCTGCAAACTCTAGTCAAGTCATCCATGAGGAGAGGTTTGTTGCCAGGCTTCCTGGCGAGTTTCGCATTAATATACTTGGAGCCAGCACAGTGGTGAACGTGGTAAATAGTCTCGGAGCCTAAAGGTCCTAGAAATAGCTTCAGCGTTCATACTTAACCTGCATTCTCATAAAATTTCAGTTTAAACAAAGAAGAGAAGCTATTGTGTAATAAGGGTATTGCATTCGAGATGGTATAAATAGAGCCATTCCTCCCTGAAACTTGGTGAAAAAATGTCTAAGGAACTGAAGAAGAGGGAGGATCGGGGTGGGAACCTGAAGGAGATATCCCGCGAACTCGACGACATGGCTCGGGACTTCGAGGCGAAGGTGATGATGCCATGGTTCCCGGTGAGTATGATGCCATGGAGGCGCCCGATGATGGCTCCCAGGATCGACCTCAACGATCACGGTGACCATTACGAGGTGTTCATTGAGGTTCCAGGCGTCCAGAAGGATGCCGTCCAGGTCCACATGACCAAGACGAGCCTCGAGGTCTCCGCTGAGCTTGAGGAGGAGAAGGTGGAGGGCAATGAATCCATCGTTAGGGAGAGGAACCACGAGGAGGTCTATCGCCACCTAACCTTCCCCGAGGAGGTGAACCCCGACGAGGCCGAGGCCATCGTCTCCAATGGCCTGCTCACCGTCAAGGTGCCAAAGATGCATAAGGTCGAGAAAAAGCGCAAGATCGAGGTCAAGTGACCCCCATCTTCGCACAATTTTCACACCTATTTTATTGTTGACCAAACGCAGATGACCTACCGTCTTCGTAGAATATCGTCGAAGGCGACTACGTTGCTGTGCCCTTCTTCCTTAGCCGAGTAGAAGAAGGTTATCGTTCCCTTCTCCTTCTCTATTTGTTTTACCTCGTTGAGCAGCCCTTCCTTTCCATTCAACTCTCTCTCGTATCTTTTTTTGAAATCCTCCCATTCCCCAGGATCGTGAGAAAACCATTTTCGCAATTCGTTGCTCGGGGAGATCTCCTTTATCCAGAGATCGATCTTAGCCTTCTCCTCGGATGACCTCGGGGCGACATCTGGCTGCGGGCCGATCGATATCATGTAACAAGTGAACGAACAATTTAAAAGATGAGTGACGGAGACAGGTCCATGGCATCCGAAGGCATCGTCAACAGGCTCAAGGACTTCGGACTAGAAGAGGAGGAGGCCGAGGTATACGCCTTCCTATCCGCCTCGGGCCTCACCTCGGCGCGGATGGTCGCCAGGAGGTTCGACGTAAACCGAATGAAGGCCTACCGCATCCTGAAGACGCTGGAGGACAAGGAGCTCGTCCAGAAGGTGATGGGCAGGCCGGTGAAATTCACGGCGACCCCGATCCAGAGGGTTATCGAGAGCCATCTCACCGGGCTGCGCCGGACACTAACCGATCTTGAGGGAAACAAGGAGACGATCATCAGGGACTGGGAGAAGCTGGCGAGGGGGGCGGAGCAGGTCGCCAGGGAGCCCAAGTTCCGGATCTTCCAGGGGAGGCAGCAGGTCTTCGAGCTCCTCCTGGAGATGTTCGAGAGGGCTCATGACACCATCAGGCTCGTCACGACGACGAACGACCTCGTCAGACTCAGCCTTTGGGGGCTCGACGATCGGCTGAGGGCGCTCAACTCGAAGGGGAAGAGGATCAGGGTCCTGACACAGGTGGATACCGCGAACTGGAAGGAGGTCAAGCCATATAGTAG
>CAZYUK010000198.1:0-3131 GCA_964650675.1 uncultured Candidatus Bathyarchaeia archaeon | reverse complement strand
CTTCCTGAGCCTCAAAGCCTACATGCTCCTCAGGGCCTACGGCAAGAAGAAATACGGAGACCTGATCCAGCAGAACATCGACCAGACAAACTACCTAGCCGATCTGGTGAAGAATGACCCTGACATGGAGATCACGGCGCCGGTCGCCAGCAACATCGTCTGCTTCAGGTACAGGCCCGAGGGGCTCGATGAGGCGCGCACGGAGAAACTGAACAAGATGATCATGGATAGCCTGAACCAGGTATCATTCTGGATGGTGTCTGATACCACCATCAAGGGCAGATACATGCTCCGCGCCTGCAACGTCAACCACAGAACCAGGCGCGGGGACCTCGAATACCTCGTCGACCTGGTGAAGAAGCTGGGGGAGAGGCACCTCCCTGAGGCCAAAATATAGGGGACTTAGCGTATCTTCCCCTCCACACGCCGGTCGACCCGGACGGTCTCCTTCTCAGTCCTGAGAACCTTGCCGTCCACGTACGCCTTGCCGCCCCTCGCCTCAATGACTAAACCGGCGATGCCCTGCATCGTGATCTCAGGGGCACCCGCCCCGGACAGGTTGCCCGCCGTTACCTGCATCCCGGCTAAGCTGTCTGGCGCCGTCAGGATACCGACAGTGCTGCCATCATCCGCCGCCAGGAGCATCCCCTCGCTCATCTCTCCGCGGAGTCTAGCCGCCTTCAGGTTCGTCACGACGACGAGGTGCCTACCGAGAAGGTCCTCCTTCCTCGGGTAGTATGGCTTGAGCCCGGCGCAGAGCTGCCTCTTTTCGGCCCCGAGGTCGACGCAGAGTATCCAGAGCTTATCGGCGCTAGGATGATCGCGGACCTCCGTGACGACGGCGACGCGTAGATCCAAGGCGGATACGCCGGTCGGCTTCATCCCCTCCCCGCCCTTCGGCTTCTCCATGGGCCTCTTCAGGACGATCGGGTCGATCTTCTTGAGCACTATCTTCGCCTCGCCGATTCTGTGGTCCTCGATCACCCTTCCTGCGTCGCTCCAACTCAGGTCTCTGAGGCCGAGCTGCTCCTCCACATTCCCGGCGAACACGGGGAGGATCGGCTTAACGAGGATCGTGACGGTCTTCACGACGTTCACGCAGTCGGTGAGCACCCTCCGCGTCCTCTCGGGGTCGGTCTTCACGAGCTCCCAGGGCTTGTTGTCCTGGAAGTACTTGTTGCCGAGGCTGCTGATCTCAAGCGTCTTCGAGACCGCCTCGCGGAAGTTGTAGCCGTAGAAGCTCTCCTTGACCTCCGCCGCCTTCGCCGCGACCTCTTCCAGGAAGGCTTTGTCCAGGGGGGCCCCCACGCGGCTGTCCAGGTTCCTGTTCAGGAAGCTCAGCGTGCGGTAGACGAGGTTCGCGATGTTGCTCACCAGCTCGTTGTTTATCTTGTCCTGCAGGTTCTTCAGGTCGAGGTCCAGGTCCGTCATGCTGTGTGGGAGGTTCGCGGCGTAGTAGTATCGGAGGAGCTCGGGGTCGAGGAGCTCTGCGAACTCCCTTCCGGTGAGGAAGGTGCCCCTGCTCTTGCTCATCTTCTCCCCGTTGACGTTGAGGAACCCGTGGACGACGACGTTGTCGGGGACGTGGAAGCCGGCCCCCATGAGGACCGCAGGCCAGAAGAGGAGGTGGAAGTAGACGATGTCCTTCCCGATGAAGTGGATGATCGTGCTGTCGGGCCTCTGCCAGATGTCGTCCGCCGTGAAGCCGCGTCCCCTGCAGTAGTTCGCGGTGCTCGCGATGTACCCGATCGGAGCGTCGAGCCAGACGTAGAAATACTTGTCCTCCTCGCCCGGTATCTTGAAGCCGAAGTATGGGCCGTCCCTGCTGATGCACCAGTCGTTCAGTCCCCCGTGTATCCAGGTCAGGATCTGGTTCCTGATCTCGTCCTGGAGGTTCCTGTTCCCGTTCAGCCACGTCTCAAGCCTGTCTCCGAATGTGCTGAGCCTGAAGAAGTAGTGGCGGCTCGGCCTGTGGACGGGCTTCGATCCGCAGATGCTGCAGTACGGGTCGACGAGGTCCGTGGTGGAGTAGGCGGCGCCACACTTCTCGCATGCGTCCCCGTATTGGTCCTCCGCCCCGCATATCGGGCAGGTGCCCTTAACGTACCTGTCAGGGAGGTACCGACCGCAATGCACGCAGTAGGTGAGCTCAACCTCCTTCGTGTATATGTGGCCGTTCTCCTGGAGCCTCTTGAAGATGAGCTCCGTGTAGTGCCTGTTCTCAGGGGAGTTCGTGCTGTAGTAGGAGTCGAAGCCGATGTTGTAGAGCTTATAGTCCTCGTAGTGCTCCTTCCACCAACGGGCGATGAACTCCTCCGGGCTCACACCCTCCTTCGCCGAGCTGATCTCTATAGGCGCGCCGTGTGTGTCCTCCGCGCCGCAGTAGAAGGCGTCGTGGCCCGCTAGCTTCAGGAACCTGACATAGACGTCCGTCTGTATAGCCTCGACCAGATGGCCTATGTGCACGGGGCCGTTGGCGTAGATCAACGCCGACGTCACCAGTGTCCTCTTCTTCAGGTCCTTCATGGCAGCCACCTCCCTGAGGTGCCATTCAAAATGCTCCGAGGAGCAATTAAACAATGCCTATCGGGGGCCCTTCGCCCCACAATTCCCGAGACACCCTTGGTGTCAAAACGTCTTTCCTTGAGTTTTGTTCCCAGTATCGGGTGCCTTCTGGGGCTTATAACTGATTCGATGAGGCCTCCTTGGCCTGTTCTCCCATCTCAGGCTTTCGAATGAGACGGAAACCACCTCGCCGATGCCGCGGTCGCCTCCGCCACTGCACCCCTGTCGTATGGGCCGAGCTCCCTCTCGCCGAGCTGGATGTACCCAACAGCCGAGGGGTCGACCCTTATCAGGGCGCAGAGGACGGCGTCGAGCTCCACGAGGCTCGGCCCGTGGGCGACGAAGCCGTCGCCTTTAACCACAGAGTATGCGCCCCAGGGGACCTTCACCTCGCCTCTGGGATCGTTCACCGTGTACGAGCTGAACGCCTCGCAGATGCCATAGATGGTGAAGGCCGAGAGGTAGAGCTTGGCTATGTCCACGATGCTCCTGCTAAGGTCCCTGTCCTTTGGGCCGTGCCACCAGCTCCTGAACGGGTCGGGGACGAGGCCGAAGAGGTTCTTCAG
>CAZYUK010000197.1:0-3149 GCA_964650675.1 uncultured Candidatus Bathyarchaeia archaeon | reverse complement strand
AGAGCCCCTCGGTCTGGCCGAAGATGGCTCCTATGACGTCGTGGCGCTCCACGACGCCGTCGATGACGAAGTTCGACTTTATGACGTACTTGACTCCCGTATAGGTGTCCTTATCCTTGTTCTCCATTTTTCCTGCAACTCTTTTCTTCTTTGCAGGTTCACGCTTCCGCAGGCGCCCTACTACAACCTCGTCGGGGCTACCCGGGGTCTGAATAGCTCATACCCTTGGTGAGCGTTCCTTCCTGTGATTGCAGGGGGTCGGGGCACGCCTCGCGTATCCCTTCCACGCTGCGGTGAGAGTGAACCGCGTCCCTTGACGCGTGTATAATTCACTCACGTTAAGAATAAAAACCTTCCCGATTCTCCGTCACTTTTAAGAAGGTTGGATGAGGGGGTTATAGGAGGTTTATCGGATGGGCGCAAAGGTCGCGATAAACGGGTTCGGCAGGACCGGCCGCCTCGCCCTGAGGGCAGCCGTGGAGCGCGGCTCAAAGCTGGACTTCATCGCGGTGAACCGCGGCGACGCCAAGCAGCTTGGGCACCTCCTCAAATACGACAGCGTGCACGGGAAGGCTCCGTTCCCGGTTGCGGTCGAGGGCGACACGATCGTGGTCAAGGATAAGCCGATCAAGGTGCTGAACGAGTCCGACCCCGAGAAGCTGCCCTGGAAGAGCATGGGAGTGGCTCTCGTCATCGAGTCCTCCGACAAGTTCAGGGACAGGGAGGGTGCCTCCAAGCACCTGAAGGCCGGGGCGAGTAAAGTACTCGTCAGCGCGCCAGGCAAGAAGCTCGACGCGACGATCGTGATGGGCGTCAACGACTCAACCTACGACCCCGCTAGGCACCGCCTTGTGAGCAACGCCTCATGCACGACGAACTGCGTCGCGCCTGTGGCTAAGGTCCTCAACGACTCATTCGGCATCGATTCTGCCATGGTCTCCACAATCCACGCCTACACGGGCAGCCAGATGATCCTAGACCGCGCCGACAAGGACCTCCGAAGGGCGCGGGCCGCGGCCATGAGCATCATACCGACGACCACAGGCATGACCTCCGCCATCGGTGAGGTCCTCCCGGAGCTGAAGGGTAAGGTGGACGGCATGGCCTTCAGGGTCCCCACGCCGGACGTGAGCCTCATCGACTTCGTCGCCGTCGTCAGGAAGAGGCCGACGATCGAGGAGATCAACGCGGCCTTCAAGGAGGCGGCGAGTGGTAGGATGAGGGGGATACTGGCCTACGACGAGGAGCCGCTGGTGTCGGTGGACTACGTCCATAACCCCTACTCCGCCATCGTCGACGGGACCTCGACCCTCGTCAACGGTAATGCCCTGAAAGTCATCGCCTGGTACGACAACGAATACGGCTACAGCTGCAGGACGGTAGAGCTCGCCGAGAAGATGGTCAAGGGACTCTAAACACTTTTTTTCCTCGAGGCCCAAGTATCAAAGGACTAACTCTGAATACTCATCGCTTCAGCGGTGAGCGCGCGACGATTCGTTTAGCTGTTCTAATCTGTAGCATAATAAAGATCAGGGATTAAACAGTATTTGTGAAGTTATTTAGAGCAACCGTAATCTTCCTCATAACCATTACACTCATGGCCACCATGTTTTATGTCTACAGGCCGAAAGAGCAGGCACCGGTTCCGGGAGAAAAGCTCATCCCGGCCTGGCTGTGGATTGGTAGATTCTCTATCACCTCCCATCCAGAGACTCTCATCGACGTCGAGCAGATTGACTTTGAAAGGTTCCCCAAGCTGCAAGAAGCCTTCAATGTTGAGGAGATGTCGCATGCACTAGGATATGCTCATCCGTATGAGTGGGTGAACTGCACGCATAGTGAGGGTGTGGAGATCGTGGAGCTGTTCGGTGGAAAATATGACCCCCAATTGAAGTACTATAATTTTAACATACGCTATAAGAACCAGAATTACTCCATCTACACGCCCTTCAGCTGGAAGCCACCCCTTATATCTTGAATTGTTCTCAATTACACGTGTTTATGAGAAACATTCATTTCTACGAAAAACTTATTTTATCTCAAAGATGTATAGGAGCCTCTTAGGCCGGTTGCTTCAGATCCCAGCCCAGTTCATGATCCTTTTCTATCTATACAATAGTCAACATCACCCTATATCTAGCCCTACCTTCTCGATCGTCTTCTTCTCAGCGATCATAATCTCTGGAATAGCTGTTTACATAGAGGGAAATTAATTTCAATCCGAATCATGTAGTCTGTGTATACACACGCGTCAAAGGGCTACTTACTGAATCAGTGCACATGGTTGGTGCGTAGGGCACGCGGCAGATATATGTAAACTAGAACTAAGGCAACTACAGATAAAACAATGACTAAGGGGTTATTATCAAAATATCCTACAGCAATAAGAGCAATCAGAATCATAAACACAAAGTAAATTGGATACTCTTTATAACTCCCACCGAGAACCATATTGGTAAACCAATAGCTTTAATGAAAATAAAACCTTCGATGTAAAGTAATGTCTAAACGCGCAGAGACTAAAGATAAGAAAAATTTGATTAAAAATATTTTGGGGATAGTGCCCAAGTTTTCGCGTTTAATAGGAGGAAATTTTTATCGGGTGTTGGTTTTTATGTTAAGGAAACCTCTCCGTAAACTCCTTTTTTACCTGGTGACCCTCAGCTTCTTCATTTTATCGAGGTTCTCAGGCTTCCTCTTGAAGTAGAGCCTGACCGGCTCGAGGATCTTCACGAGCGACTCCGCCACCGCCTTCTTGAGATCAAGCGGGTGGAGTCCCCCTGAGGCGTACAGCCTGGCGAGCTCCTCGAAGCTCTCGACGGTGATGTCTCCTCCGTACTTTGCCGGGCGCTTGACGTCCAGTGCGCCGAGGTGGGGGAAGACGACGAGCCTCGCGTGGTCTAGGACGGGGTTGCCCTCGACCTGCTTCGGGGGGCAGAAGGCGTCCCTGTACTTCTCCCTGATCTCGTCCGGGTCGTCGTTGACCCAGATCGCGCCCCTCTCCACGCTCTTGGACATCTTCCACCTTATGCTCCGGTCGATGCCCTCGTCCTCGTCGAATGAGCCCTCGACCAAGGTCTCCTGCAGGCCTGGCAGGAGCGGCGAGTGGAGGCAGACGGGCGGCTTGAAGCCGATCTTCGGCGCTATCT
>CAZYUK010000196.1:0-3156 GCA_964650675.1 uncultured Candidatus Bathyarchaeia archaeon | reverse complement strand
GTGTTGAGGCCGGCGTGGTGGAAGGCGGCGCCCTTCGACACCGCCGATGAGAGGCTGTCCGTCAGGCTCGTCTTCTCGCCGTGGAAGCTGACATCGGAGCTGACCTGCTCCAGCTCCGTCTGGGTCCTCCTGGTTAGGTGGATCCCCGCCAGGGCGGCCGCCGCCTCCCTCGCGACGCTCTCCGCCCTCCTCCTGCTCTCCACGAAGATGAGGGCCTGCCCGCCGTCGGTGACAGAGTTTAGGGCTATGTTGAGGGCGTCCGTGCCGTGGAGGGGGCTGAGCCTCCTCGTCGATCCGTCCCTGAAGACGATGTCGTTGCCATGAGCCACGCCCTCCCTGAGCTCAACGGGCCTCCACTCGGTGGTCACGACCTCAGCGTCAAGCCACTCAGCGACCTCGTCGGCATTCTTGATGGTGGCGCTCAGGGCGAGCACCTGAACGTCGGGCTTCATCTGCCTTAGTCTGGCCAGGGTGATCTCGAGGGTGGGGCCCCTCTCGTCGCCTATGAGGTGGATCTCGTCGGCGATGACCAGCGTGACGCCGCCCATCCACGGCGACCTGTGCCTGAGGAGGGAGTCGCACTTCTCGTTGGTGGTGATGACGATGTCGTACCCCTCAAGCCAGGTGCTCTTGCTGTCGAGGTCGCCCGTGCTGACGCCGACCCTGACCTTGCCGCCGCCCCTCTTCTCCAGGCTGGTGTATCCCTGGAACTCCTCGTACTTCTCCCAGGCCAGCGCCCTGAGGGGGCTCATATAGAGCACCTTGCCCCTCCGCTCCAGGACGTGCTTCATGGCGCAGAGCTCGGCGATGAGGGTCTTGCCGCTCGCCGTCGGGCTGGCGAGGATCAGGTTCTTCCCCTCCAGGACACCCGTCTTAATAGCGTCGACCTGTGGCGGGTAGAGCTCAGTTATCCCTCCGCGCTCGATGATCTGTTTCACCTGCTCCGGGATGTCGAGCTCGGATACCCTCAAAAGCGCCAGCCCTTTTGGTAGTAGTTCGCCGCGGCGGATATTAATGTAGGCTCTACCCCCTCGGCAGCCTCTCCCTCGTCAGCTTCTCGAGGAGAGCCGCGGCTTCGCCCACCCTTTCCTCGACCTCAGGCTTATTTTCACCCCGGGCGGAGACCCAGAGCCTTATCCCAGCCTCGCCGTACGGCTTCACCATCGACTTGATGTAGACCCCCGGCGAGCGCCTCATCACCTCGTCGATTATCGGCGCCAAGGTCGACTCGTCCCTGAGCGGTAGGCTGATGATCTCCTCGGCGAATACCCCCTCGGCCCTTGACCCCAGGAGGGGGAGGACCTGGTCATCGAATATCCAGTACAACTCCTTCGGCACGCCGGGGAGCGAGATGATCATTGTGCCACCCGACTCGAGCACGACCCCCGGTGCGCTTCCCACCCTGTTGTCGAGTGGTTTGGCGCCCCTCGGGAGGACGGCCATCTTTCGGCGCGGCTCGGTGATCTCGCCGGACTCAACGACGCCTCTGCCGTGTAGCTCCGCGTACTGCCTCGTGACTATCGCGAGTGCCTCGTCGTTCAGCTCCATGGGCAAGCTAAAGGCCTCCGTGACCCCCTTCAGAGTCATGTCGTCGTGGGTCGGACCGAGGCCGCCCATGGTCATGATGATGCCGCAGCCGTCCTCGACGAGCCTGTGGATCGCCTTGGAGATCTCGGCCACATCGTCACGTACCGTCATCTTCTCCCAGACGTCGAAGCTCAGCGCCTTCAGCCTGTTTATGACCCACTGGCTGTTCGTGTCGAGGACGACCCCGTCGAGGATCTCGTTCCCTACGACTAGTAGCCCAACGATGCTTCCCAAGGCTGTGCCCCTGATCAAGGGAGACCTTCGGGGGAAAACCTTTGCTGGGCTCTGATATCAAAGATGCAATCTTGCTTGAAGAAGTAAAGATCACCCGGGAAGGCTTAAATCGGCTAAACGGGCTGATCTCGGTGTCTCAGGTGACTCTTCGTGGGTTGCACAGTCGTTGTTGACGGTTTCTTCGGCGACACCGGGAAGGGGAAGATGGTCTCCTACCTCACCGTCGCCGACGACGTGGCCGTATGCGCGAGGGCGGGTGTGGGCCCGAACGCCGGCCACACGGTGGTGAAGGACGGCAGGGTCTACAAGCTGAGGATGGTCCCCTGCGGATTCGTCAACCCGAAGACCATGCTGCTGATAGGGCCCGGGGTCGTCGTAAACCCTGAGATCGTCCTGAGGGAGGTCAAGGAGACCGGCATAGAGGAGAGGTTCGGCCTCGACCCCCAGTGCGCCGTTATCGAGCCCAAGCATATCAAGCTCGACCAGACCGACGAGAACCTCAAGAACGTCGTAAAGACCACTGGGACCGGGACAGGTCCATGCAACGCCGACAGGGCCCTGAGGGTCGCCAAGATGGCGCGGGAGATGGAGAACCTGAAGAGGTACCTCATGGATGTCCCACTTATCGTAAACGAGGCCCTGGACGAAGACAGGAACGTCCTCGTCGAGGGGACGCAGGGCACATTCATCAGCCTCTATCACGGCCAGTACCCGTACGTTACGTCGAAGGATGTCTGCGCCTCCGCGGCGTGCAGCGACATCGGCCTAGGCCCCACGAGGGTCGACGATGTGGTCCTCGTCTGCAAGTCCTACGTGACGAGGGTGGGCGGAGGCGACCTCGAGGGCGAAATCGGTCCGGATGAGGCGAAGAGGCGGGGGTGGGACGAGTATGGGACGGTCACGGGAAGGCAGAGGAGGGCGGCTCCGTTCAACTACGGCCTCGCCAAGAGGGCGGCCATGATCAACGGCGCCACCCAGCTAGCATTAACCAAGATGGACGTCCTCTTCCCAGAGTGTAAAGGCTCCAACGACTACGATGATCTGGGCGTCGAGGCGAAGGCATTCGTCAAGAGGATCGAGGAGCAGGTCTGCCTGCCTGTGAAGCTGATAGGGACCGGCCCGAACTACGACGAGATCATCGACAGGCGGTAGGGTTCAGCGGCCCCACCAAGATTTCTTCCCGGGGTCCTTCTCGAGCTCCTTGCCCAGCTCCTCCATGAGCTCGCGCTGCCTCCTGCTCAGCTTCTCAGGCACCCTGACCGTTATGTGTACGAGCTGATCCCCTGTGCCGTGGCGGGTCTTTATCCCCTGCCCCCTCATCCTGAGGATGGCGCC
>CAZYUK010000195.1:0-3176 GCA_964650675.1 uncultured Candidatus Bathyarchaeia archaeon | reverse complement strand
TGAGGCGCATCCTGACGCCGGAGGCGAGGCAGAGGCTCGCCAACATAAGGATGGTGCGGCCCGACTTCGCAGAGCAGCTGGAGCTGCAGCTGATCCAGCTGGCCCAGGCGGGGAAGGTCCAGCTTCCGATCGATGATGAGCTGCTGAAGAGGCTGCTCTCGCAGCTGGAGGGTCAGCAGAGGAAACGGGACATAAGCATAAGGAGGATATGAAATGGCCAGGAACAAACAGCTCGCGTACAAGTTACGCCTGATAAGGGTGGGGAAGGAGAGGAGGTCGGTACCCGCCTGGATAATTGCGAAGACGAAGGGCACAGTCCGCTGGAGCCCAAAGAACAGGAGAAACTGGCGCAACGCGAGGATAAAGGACTAGGGTTGATGCAGGATGTCTGAGGCAGCCAAGGAAAGAATATACACGGTCCCGCTGGGGAGGGCGTGGATAGTTCCACGTCACAGGCGCACAGAGAAGGCCGTCACAGTTCTGAAGGCCTTCGTAAAGCGCCACATGAAGTCCACAGGCATAGTCATAGATCCCACGGTCAACGAGGCACTGTGGGAGAGGGGCATAAGGACCCCTCCGAGGAGGATCAGGGTCAAGCTCTCTAAGGACGACGAGGGCGTCGTGACCGTGAAGCTAGCTGAGACGGAGACGGAGGCCGAGGAGGAGGAATGAGCGAGGTAAAGGTCTTCAGGGTCAAGGGGGAGATCAGGAAGAAGCAGTTCTTCAAGCCTATGGTCTTCACCCAGGAGGTGGCGGCGACCAAGGAGAAGCACGCCGTGGAGCGGGTCTACGCCACGATGGGAAGCCGCCACAGGGCGAAGAGGAACCAGATCGCCATCCTGAGCATCGAGGAGATCCCAGCGGGGGAGAAGCCGGGGGAATAGGCTCTTGACTGCTCCAAGCAAGGAGGACCAGTTCAGGCGAGTCGTCTATGAGCTCCAGCTGATGGACGGCTCCGTTCAGCTCCTCCAGGACAGGATGCAGATACTCTCGGCCGCCCTCGCAGACCTCAGGCTCGCCCAGCAGTCCCTGAGCGACCTCAAGGACGTGAGCCCGAAGACGCCGATCCTCATCCCGGTCGGCGGCGGCACCTTCGTGAATGCCGAACTGGGCGAGATGAATAGGGTAATAGTGGGCGTGGGCGCTGACGTCTCCGTAGAGATGGAGCTTGATAAGGCGATCTCCGACATCTCATCACGCCTCGAGGAGGTGGAGAAGGCGGAGGCGGCTGTGGAGCAGCAGCTCACACAGATAGTGGCGCAGATGCAGTCACACCGCGAGGTCGCGAACAGGCTTAGCGCCGAGCTCCAAGGGGAAGCTAAGCGTGTTTGAGAAGCTTAGGCAGGGCCTGAAGGGCGTAGTGGAGCGGATCTCCCAGGCAGGGTTAACCGAGAAGGGGCTCGACCCGATAGTCTCGGACCTCCAGCTGCAGCTCGTCGCAAACGACGTCTCGGTGCAGGTCGCCGAGAAGGTCTGCGCCGAGCTCAAGGAGAGGCTGATAGGCACCGAGGCCCCGAGGTTCGGCGACAAGTCCAGGCTGGTCAGGGACGCCCTCAGGGAATCGATCATGACGGTGATGGCGACTGGAGGGGGTGTGGACATGCTTAGAATGGCCTCGGAGGCCAAGGGTCGGGGGGAGCCTCTCGTGGTCATGTTCGTCGGCATCAACGGCACTGGCAAGACGACCACGATAGCGAAGGTGGCCAGGCTCCTCATGAAGAATGGCTACAAGGTCGTCCTAGCCTCGGGCGACACCTACAGGGCGGGGGCGATCGAGCAGCTGGACGAGCACGCTAGGAGGCTCGGCGTCAGGGTGATAAGCCACAGGTACGGCTCAGACTCGGCGGCCGTCGGCTTCGACGCAGTCCAGCACGCGAGGGCCCAGCGGATAGACGCGGTCCTCATAGACACCGCCGGCAGGATGCAGACGAACAGGAACCTGATGGACGAGCTGACGAAGATCAGGAGAGTCGTGCACCCCGACCTGACCATAATGGTAATCGACAGCCTCACGGGCAACGACGCCACCGAACAGGCGCTGACATTCAACGGAAGCGTCGGCTTCGACGCGGCGATACTGACCAAGGTCGACGCGGACGCGAAGGGGGGCTCGAGCCTGAGCGTCACCTACCTGACCGGGAAACCCGTCATCTACGTCGGCGTGGGGCAGGGCTACGATGACCTCCAACCCTTCGACGCGGCGTGGTTCACAGACAGGCTACTCGGCGATACGTAAAGGATTTAAGCCGTCTAGGCGCTCGATAGGAGGGAAAACATGGGCTTCGGAGAGTTCCTGCAGAGCGCTGGGCGCCTCATCAAGACGCTTAGCAGGCCCGACTGGAAGACCTTCTCACAGAGCGTGAAGATAGTCTTAGCCGGCGTGGCCCTGATCGGCGCCGTAGGCTACATCATCAGGCTCATATCCGTGACCCTCAGCAGCATATCGGTCTAAGTGAAACACTACTAGCAGACCTCATGAACCACCCCTCAGTCATTTTCCCATATCCGGGGGGGCCTCGCCGTCTTCAGCAATATTAATATGAGCGGGGACCTTACGCATACGGTGCACGCCGGACGTGGAAAAGTTGTCCGATGAGAGACCGAACACATCCCTCTACGCCGTAAAGGTCACCAACGGCCAGGAGAGGACGGTTGCCCAGATGCTCGCCGACAAGGCGAAGGTCGAGCACCTCCCTCTCCTCGCCATCCTGGCCCCGGCCGAGCTCAAGGGATATATCATCGTCGAGTCTACGACGCCCCACGTCGTGGACGAGGCGATCAGGGGGATGAGATACGCCAGGGAGCGCGTCCAGGGCACGGTCTCGGAAATGGAAGTGGGCAGGTACCTCGAGACCAAGCCGGCCATAGAGGGGCTGGCAGAGGGAACACTGGTCGAGGTCGTAGCGGGCCCCTTCAAGGGGATGCAGGCGAAGGTGGTCAGGATCGACACCTCCAAGGAGGAGGTCACCATCGAGATACTGGAGGCCGCCTTCACCCTGCCTATAACGGTCCACGCGGACTACGTCCGTGAGGTAAAAGGAGGATCATAGCAATGGTTGAGAAGACTTTCAATTTCATAGTGCCCGGAGGCCAGGCGTCTGGTGGTCCGCCAATTGGACCCGCCCTGGGCCCGCTGGGCGTCAACATAATGGCGATAGTCAACAGGATCAACGAGG
>CAZYUK010000194.1:0-3180 GCA_964650675.1 uncultured Candidatus Bathyarchaeia archaeon | reverse complement strand
TCTTCTCGCCGAACCTCTCCCAGCTAACTATCTCCTCTAGGCTCTTCCTCTCCTTAGGCGCCGGCTCCTCATCTGGAACGCCCAACGGCGATATGGCTACGACCCTTAGATTCTCGGGTATGCCCAGCAATGCCTTTATCTCCGCGTCCCTGACCATCGAGCCCATCCAGCAGGTGCCGAGGCCGAGGTCGGCGGCCGCGAGCACGACGTGCTCGAAGGCTATGCCTACGTCGTTCTGCCACCAGTTGGGCGAAGCGACGGGGTCACCTATGGCCACGATCATCGCCGGGGCTTTGGCCGCCCAGCCCCTGCTCCCGGCGAGCAGCCTCCTCTTCCCCTCGTCCTGGACCACTACGAAGTGCCAGGGCTGCCTGTGGGCGGCCGAGGGGGCTACCCTCGCCGCCTCGAGCACCTTCAGTATGGACTCCCTGGGGATCGGGGTGTCCTTATACTTCCTGATGCTGCGCCTCCTGCTCAGAACATCGCTGAACTCCATGAGTCGACACTCCTAAGAACAATGTTTTCAGGGGGCCGGACTTATTTAAACCAGAGCGTCAACTCAGGGCACATGCCACGGCTCGAACATACCGCTGGGCCCGACGTTCTTCTCCCTACCGTAGCGTTTCATCGGCTTGGTCAGGTGCCTGTGCGCCCTTGGTGGTGGTAGGTACAAGCCGACCTTCAGACCCCTCTCGACCCTGACCTTCCTCTTCAACAGCTTCGGATCCCTCAGGCCACATCTCTTGCACCTGAGCCCCTGTCCGCGCCCCATCGACTCCGTCGCAGACCCGCACGCCGGGCACCTCGGGTTAACCATGACGAACTGCTCAGCGAGGTCGAGGACCTCAAGCCTCTCGAGGTTCAACGTCAGCCCATCCTCGATCTGCCTGACGCCGCCGGCGGCCCTGACCCTGTCCCCCTCCCTAAGCTGGATTGCCACCTCCCTGAAGACCCCCGTCGGCTCGTAGGCGGCGCAGTCGATGAGGCCGGTTCCATCGTCCACCGTGAAGATGACATGGCCGCCGATGATTGTGCGTGGCGTGCCGGAGACCTCACCATCGACCACCGCCGGGTTCCTAGGCTCCAGGTCGACGACCCTCCCCGTCCCATCCAGGTGGGCGTCAGTCCCCTGGTTGGTCCTGAAGATGACCCATCGCTCGACAGGCTCCCCAACCCTCACCATCTCCATGGCCCTGTGGACAGCCTCAGGCGCCTCACCCCTCACCCCGAAGAGTATGGGATCGGGCCCGTGTGGCGCTATGAGTACCTGGCCGGTCTCAGGGTCAACGTTGTTGAAGGTCAAGTCGCCGAGCGCCTCATTCATCTCCCTGACCGAGGCATGGTCGATCATCCTGGGCGTGCCCCTCCTCTCCGGCGTCCTGTAGGTCAAAAGCTCGTACGTGTAGTCACCTCCCCGTAGGCCGCCTATCGCGGCCAAGGCACCTATGAGCCCCCTCCTGTTCTTGTAGCCGACAGCCCCGGCGCAGTGCTCGCAGATGAGCGTCTCAGCCTCTTCGAGCCCCACGATCCCTTGGACAACCCTATTCGAGAACGCTCTTATAGCCCCTGGGACCTCCCCGACGTGGAACACTATGCCCGGATTGGTATTTTCGCAGTCGAACTCGCCCTGGGCATCTATGGTATCGATGACGGCACCCTTAACCTCACCCTCAGCCCCCTCCAGGAACTCAAGCCTGAGGCATATCCCCGCGTTCCCCCTCGTCCTCCAAGGCGCGTTCGGGTTCAGCCTCAGCAGGTTCGGGTAGTCGATGAACGTGACACCGAGGCCTATAAGCCTCTCCACTAGGAGAGCGGCTATGTAGGTGGTGCACCCGCCGCTCGGGGAGTCCGTGTCGTCGATCCCCACGTGGAGCTGCAAGCCCGGACGCTCCCTGAGATGGATTAGGCTCTATAAAAGCTGTCTGAGGTTTACTAAAATGGGGGGTTGTCGTCTTTTAGACGACTATCATGGTAAGCGTGGAGCGGACCTTGTCGAGGCGCCTGATCTTCCAGCTGATGATGTCCTTAAGCTCCTGCATCGTCTCCGTCTCTATCCTGGCTATGATGTCGTAGACCCCGTAGACCATGTACGCCTCCCTGACCTCCTTGATTTCCTTGAGCGCCTTAAGAACCTCAGTCTCCGCGCCTATCTCGGCGTTGATCAAAACGAAGGCCGTGGCCAACCGTCGCACCTGAGTGTAGATCGGGCCGATTCGTACTTAAAAGTTATCTAAATATAGGGAAAGAGG
The DNA here is from genome assembly GCA_964650675.1 of uncultured Candidatus Bathyarchaeia archaeon. GTDB lineage: Archaea > Thermoproteota > Bathyarchaeia > TCS64 > TCS64 > UBA8941. Next base: position 931 of record CAZYUK010000194.1, on the reverse strand, counting down.
GGTAAATCTACTGGGTCCCCTCGGGGAGTAGAAGCATTTGCCAACACTGATTGTCGGTGAAAAGAAGATCAGGTGCAGTCTGGTCATATTCGACCTCGACGGCACCCTGCTCGACGACGAGCCGAAGTACAGGTTCCTGGCCGAGGCACGCATGAGGGAGATGGAGAGGGTGGCTGGGAGGGAGGCTGCCGAGACGTGGGCGAGGCTCTCAGGGGTAGACCCATCGACCATGATGGTCGACATGGACGGGCCCCTCTCGAAGGCGCCGAGGCGAGAGGACATCGCCATAGCGGCCGCCGCCATATGCCTCACCGGCAGGAAGTGGCACGAGGCGAGGAGCCTGGCGGAGGAGGCGTACGACGAGGCAGACAGGCTGCAGTTGGCGAGCTTCACGCCCTCATTCTACCCGGGAGTGCGCCGGAAGCTCGAGGAGATGAGGGGGAGGGGCCTCAGGCTTGGCGTCGCCACGAACGGCCAGAGGGCCAACGCGGAGGGGATGCTTAGGCGCCTCGACGCGCTTGGCCTCCTCGACATCGTGGTCGGAGCCGACGATGTGGCTAACACTAAGCCGGCCCCCGACATGATCCTGTTCGCCTCGGAGCGCCTAGGCCTCGAACCCGATGATGTCGTGTACGTCGGCGACCAGCCGACGGACATGGCCGCGGGCAGGGGCGCCGGGTGCGGCGCCGTCGTGGCCGTGGGACCCGAGGCTGAAAAGCTGTCGGAGCTCTCCGTCCGCTCACTGGCCGACATCGAGGTCGCGTGAGCCCCCTGCGCGACGCTTAAAGCCTCCGAGAGCCGATCTTGACTCGATGCTCATATGCTCCTCGACGATTACCTGACCGCGGCGGAGATCCAGGCGGCCGAGGCCAACGCCAACTACCTCGGCGTGCCGAACCTCCTCCTGATGGAGAGCGCCGGCGGAGCGGTA
>CAZYUK010000193.1:0-3186 GCA_964650675.1 uncultured Candidatus Bathyarchaeia archaeon | reverse complement strand
ATCGAGTAGAGGCCGAGGAGGTACTCGAAGCAGGCGCCGACGCTGAAGGGGCTCTCCTCGACGTGGAAGCCGTTCCTGAGCCAGCCGATCCTCGACAGCCTCACGCCTCGGCCCTCCAGCCTTGCCGCGAGCTCCTCGTTCGTGGTCTTCAGCGTGTTGGCCCTCAGCGCCTGCCTCGTTCTCTCATCGCCCTTCAGGTTGTGGCCGAGTCGACTGTACCTCTCGAGGAAAGCCCTCTTCATCGATTCGCCTCCTTGAGCGCTATCAATCTGGTATCTATGGTCTTTGATGCGAGCCTCTGTAGTTTCACGTCCGCTGTAACCAGTGTCCCTCCGAGCCTCTTCGCCGCCGTGATGTAGAGAGCGTCGTAGACCAAAACTTTTTCGCGCAGCGCTACCTCCGCGGACTCCTCCGCTATCTCCGGCGTCGGTATCGTCTTAAGCCCGCCGACGAGGCGCGCCAAGGAGGAGACAGCCTCCCGGTACTCTGCTTCGCTGATGTCGCCGTGGATAGTGGCGTGCTTCCACAGAGCGTTCAGGCCTTCTGGTAAGGCGACCTCGGTGGTGTAGAGCGTCACGCCTCTCCTGAGCATCCCCGCCAGAGTCTCTTTAGCGTCCTCTGAGCCGGGCTCTTTGACGGTGAGCTTCACAACGACGTTGGAGTCCACTACGGCGGCTAGCGTTCACGGTCCTCCCTGATGAGATGCGTCGAGTCGATCCTAGTCCTTGGCCTGCTGGGGTTCTTGGTCGTCTCCTCGATGAGTTCGGCGAGCTCCAGTTGCCTTATCCGTTCCTCGATGAAGTCTCTGATCTCCTCGCTCCAGCTGTTGTCGAGTCTCCTCATCCTCTCCTTGAGATCCTTAGGAACCCTGATGGTTAAGACGTCGGACAAAGCATTATCGTATTACGAAATGTAATACGATTTATTATATTTTTCGTATTACAAATGACCCGTGTATCCTTTTATCAGCCTGCGGTAAGAGGCTTAACGGTGTAATTCGATGAGACCGCGTGCCCGTGATTTCGGCGTGAGGCTCGGCTCGATGGAGCTAGGGAGTCTCAACGCCATAACGGACGTGGAGGGCGTGGGCGTCGGCCACTCGACGCTGCTGGAGGGCGACTCGGTGAGGACCGGGGTCACAGCAATAGCCCCGCACCCTGGGAACCTGCTCGACGAGAAGGTGGTCGCCGCCGTCGACCTCTTCAACGCCTACGGTAAATCTACAGGCCTACCTCAGGTGATGTTTGAGGGGGTCATTGAGACGCCTGTGATGCTGACGGAGACCCTGAACACTTGGCGCGTCGCCGACGCAGTCCTCGACTACTACCATGAAAGGCTCGGCGTCTCGCCCCGTTCTCTCAACCCCGTCGTAGGCGAGACGAACGGCGGCTTCCTCACGGACAACTTCGGCAGGCACGTCGGCGTGAAGCAGGTCTTCGAGGCGATAGACGCCGCGAGGAGCCCAGCCGGGCGCGGCTCCGTCGCCGAGGGGAACGTAGGCGGGGGCACCCCTATGACAGGCTACGGCTTCAAGGGCGGCATAGGCACCTCGTCCAGGGTCGGCGACGGCTTCACGGTCGGCGTCCTCGTACAGCTCAACTGCGGCCTCAAGGAGGACCTGACCATAACCGGCGTCCCGATCGGAAGGGAGGTGAGGCTCCCGGAGGCCCCGCCGCCCAGCCCTGGGAACAGCATAATGATGGTCGTCGCGACCGACCTCGCCGTCGAGTCCAGGCAGCTCTGGAAGGTGGCCAAGAGGGCGGCCTTGGGGCTAGCCAGGACGGGGAGCTACGGTGGCAACGGCAGCGGCGACTTCACCATAGCGTTCACGACGAGCAGGAGGGAGCCCGAGAACAGGGGCGGAGGAGACGGCTTCCTTAGCCCAGTCTACAAGGCGACTGTCGAGGCTACAGAGGAGGCCATAGTGAATGCTCTGTTCAAGGCGGATACGATGGTAGGCTTCCAGGGCCACGTGAGGCACGCGTTGCCGATGGATCAGGTGGGGGAGATATTCGGGCGGTACGGCCGCCCTCTCCGGAGATGATGCGCTACTTCCTGTAGTGCCTGAAGAAGTCCTCCGCCGCCGCCAGGAACTCGTCAGCGTCCTGCCTGGTGTGGGGCTCTGCCAGCATCGCGTGGCAGTTCGTCGGGCTCAGGTAGGCGATGCCGTGCTCGAGCATGTGGCCCCAGAATGCCCTCGTCGCGGCCATGTCACCCTGGGCGGCCTCGGCTGCGTTGCGCGGCGCCTTCTCCATGAAGTGCAGCGCGAAGAGTGTCGATGTGCCGGTCACGCTCGCCGGTATCCTGCTCCTCGACGCTATGTCCCTGAGCCCCCTCCTTATCCTGTTGCCGACCCTCGTGATCTTCTTGTGGACTTTCCCGTCCCTGATGATGTCTAGGGTTGCGGAGCCGGCGACCATGCTTATCGGGTTCCCTGTGAAGGTCCCGCCCTGTGCTGCGCGGCTCTCGGCGGCCGGGTACTTGGTGGGGTCGATCCGCTCGAAAACGTCCCTCCTTCCGGCCAGGGCCCCTATCGGGAAGCCTCCGCCGACTATCTTCCCCATCACCGTGATGTCAGGGACGACGCCGTAGTACTCCTGCGCCCCGCCCGGCGCCAGGCGGAAGCCTGTGATTACCTCGTCGAAGATGAGGAGTGTGTCTGTCTCCGCGCATGTCTCCTTCAGCCCTTGGAGGTAGCCCTTCTCAGGCATCACGAAGCCCGCCACGCCCTGCACGGGCTCCACTATCAGGCATGCGACGTCCCTTTTCCTGAGCGCGTTCTTGGCCGCGTCGAGGTCGTTGAACGGGATGGCGGCAGTGTTCTCGAGCGCCTTCGGGTCCAGGCCGGCCGACTCAGGCTTAGTGAACGGGTAGTTGACCGCCACGTGGAGGGCGTCGTAGCCGCCATGCCAGCCCCCCTCCATCTTCACGACCCTCACCCTCCCGGTGTGGGCGCGCGCGAGTCGGACGGCGTACAGGTTCGCCTCGGTGCCGCTGTTCGTGTACCTCACCATCTGGGCGCTGGGCACCATGCCGCATATCCTCTCCGCGAGCTCTACCTCGAGCTCGTGTGCGTAGCCGTAGTGGGTGCCGAGCGGGAGCTGCCTCCTGACCGCGCTCATGACCTTCCCCGGGCTGTGCCCGAGGAGGAGGGCGCCGTGCCCCACCCAGTAGTCGGTGTAGACG
>CAZYUK010000192.1:0-3188 GCA_964650675.1 uncultured Candidatus Bathyarchaeia archaeon | reverse complement strand
CCGTCCATCCTCTAGGGGCTTCACCTCTGGTGCAAACGCCTTATCAACCCTCACCGGGAGAACGAGATGAGCCGATTTGACCGAGGAGAAGAGAGAGCTGCCCGTGCGCGGCTTACACGACTTCCTTTCAGAGATAAGCAGGGAGTGGGACAGCTTCAGGATGGGCAGCCTCATCAGCATGATCACCACCGTCATCCTCTTCGTCCTAGTCGTGCCACGCGCCTACGAGATCACGATCCGCATGCCTGGGCCCCTCGACACCATCCTCCTGATAGGGCTCGTCCTCGTCCTAGGATACAACATGTACCTCGCCTACAGGCAACACGCCTTCTACCAGCGCTGGGAGAAGAGGATAGAGCTAATGCTGCACCTCGAGGAGGAGCTTCTGGACAAGTAGCATTCACCAGAGATGAATACGAGGGGTGAGAAACCCCTTTTATAGGCGGAGCCTACCTCATGGCAGGTGATTGGATGAATACGAAGACCAAGGTTATAGTTGCTTTGATGGCCGTCATGGTAGTGGGCGGCACAATAGTGCTGTTGCCGGCCTCCGCGGGCGGCCAGCAGCCTCCAGCCGGAGCCCAGTGCATCCTGATGAGGCTTAAGGCTCTCCAACTTGGGAACGGTGTGTTGGGCTACATCATCAAGAACGGCTCGGCGACCGAGGTCCAGGGAACCGTAGTCTTCGCGGGTCCACGCATCCTCGTCATCGAGACATCCTCAGGCGACGTCAACATCATCATGCCGCCGAGGTGGCTGGTGGGCGGGACAAACGTGACCTCGAAGGATCTGTTCGACGGCGAACCGTACGGCGTCGGCTCATCAGTGACCCTCAAGACGCTCGGGGCGGAGAAGGCGTTCAACGGATACACGGTGAAGATCTACTTCGCCTACGAAGTTGAGGGGGACGGCGTCGTCGCGAGGGCGCTCATACCATTCAACATAGAGACGCCCTGAGCCGCATCAACACCCTCACGCATGAAGGCGACCAGTTCCTCCCGACAACGTGGCCCCTCGGGGCCGATCGCAGAGCAGTCGGGACTAATTTTATACGCATCTCCCCATGGGAGTAGGTGAGGAATCGCCTTGGGCAGGATCGGCAAGGGGCAGAGGTGCACCGTCAGGAACTGCGGCAAGGACGCCGTGCGTTCAGTCAACGTGGCGAAGGCGAAGGCCGCCGGCCTAGACGTGGAGGGCAGGAGAGCCTACGTCTGCGAGGAACACTACAAGCAGTTCAAGAAGGGGAACAGGAAGGCGGACCAGATAGAGAGGTGGCGCCGCGGCATCTAGCCGACGTGGCTCATCCTGTTCCGCCGATGTCGCTTGGGAACCAGCTTCGCCTTCTTAACCCTGTACACGCCGCTTGAGCCATCCCACTCCGCGGACGCCTCGACCACCTCCAGCCTGGAGCGGAACCACGGCGCGTCCAGGACGAGGCTCTCATACTCCCCGCCCTCGCCGCAGACGTTCAGGCCGTACCTCTCGCCGAGGCCGATCAGCTCTTCAACGGCACCTTCGTCGAGGGCTCTGCCGAGCCAACTGCCGTCGAGCCCCATCGCGGCGACCGCGGTGACTATCATCTTCATGCCGGCGGCGACCTCCTCGGCGAGGACGTCCCCCTGCCGCCTGCCCCACAGAGGGGCGATGTGGGCGAGGCCCAACCGGCCGCAGATCGCGTCGACCCGACTGCGCTGGTAGGTCGAGGCCACCGCCCCTGATACGACGCCCTCGACGCTCAACCCGCCTAGGACGGCGGCGAGGTCGCCGAGCTCACCCTCCTTCTCGCCCTGGCTGGGGGCTGAGACGTGCCTCTTCCCCATCGCCTCGGCCAGGAGGGGGGTGAGGTGGATGTTGACCGAGTGGAACATCCAGCTGTCGGGCCTCGCAGGCTCGATGGAGACCAGAAAGACGACCTCGTGGCCAGTCTCCTCGACTAAGTGCGCGGCATATGTGCTGTCCTTCCCGCCCGAGAAGAGGGCCGCGACGCGCATGGTTCAGCCTACGCCCCACGGGCTTATAGAGGGTTCGCGTCCATGTACTATGGCTTTTCATAACAGGAAAAGGGAGCCAGTCACCTTTTCCCCTGAAGCGACCTTAAACTCGAGCCCAAATTGAACCTTCTTTGAAACAATTGCCTTCTTCAGCAAGAACCTTGGTTAACCGAGGCAGGCGAAGGAGTTCATGAAGAGGCTTCAGGAGAGCCTCCAGCAGCAGGGATACGAGGCAGGACTCTCATAAAGTAAGGGTGGATCGACCTGCCCACACACCTTTTTTATCCGAAACTTGGGCTATAAGAGCAGGTGTCTGGATGGCCATAGATTTCCATAACCACTTCTACCCCTCGAAGTACCTCGAGGAGCTGAGTAAACCAAGCGGCTACGCCAGGGTGGATAGAGACGCGGAGGGGAGGCTGCTCGTCCACTACGAGGGCGACTACAACGTCATCGTCGGCCCACACGTCGACTTGGGCGACAGGCTCAGGGACATGGACAGGTGCGGCGTCGAGAGGCACGTCCTGAGCCTGACGACGCCGTGCGTCGAGCGGGAGGCCCCGAGGAGGGGTGTGAAACTCGCGAAGCTGGCCAACGATGGCTTCGCCGAGATCTGCAACGAGCACCCTGACAGGTTCTCGGCCCTGGCGGCGCTACCCCTTCAGTCCCCCGTTGAGGCCGCGGAGGAGCTCGAGAGGGCTGTGAGGGACCTCGGGCTGTCAGGGGGAACCCTCATGACCAACGCCAACGGTAAACCCCTCGACTCTCCTGAACTGATGCCGGTCTACGAGAAGGCGGTGAAGCTGGACGTCCCCCTCTTCATCCACCCGACATCGCCGATGAACAGCGTGGCGATGGGCGATTACAGGCTCGTGCCGATAATAGGGTTCGGCGTCGACACCTCCGTCTCCGTGCTCAGGATGGTCTTCAGCGGCCTCTTCGAGAGGCTGCCGCGCCTCAAGCTGATCGCCTCACACCTCGGCGGCGTCTACCCCTACCTGAGGGGCAGGATAGACGTCGGCTACAAGGCCTACCCCGAGTGCAAGCTGAAGATCAATAGGCCCCCGTCCGAGTACCTGAAGAAGGTCTGGGTCGACTCGATAATCTACGACAACGACGTGCTTCTGTCGACGCTCGCCTTCCTCGGCGACGGGAAGATCGTCCTCGGCAGCGACCACCCCCACCAGATAGGGGACA
>CAZYUK010000191.1:0-3215 GCA_964650675.1 uncultured Candidatus Bathyarchaeia archaeon | reverse complement strand
CGCTCCTGTCGATGTTGAACCCCTCGACGATCGTCTCCCTAGCCCTCCCGCCCATGTCCGGATTCTCCGCTGCCTTCAGAATCTCATCGGCCAGCCCCTCGATGTCTCCGGGTTTGTACAGGTAGCCGTTCTCGCCGTCTGAGATGAGCTCCCGACAGCCACAGGCATCGGCGGCTACCGGAACGCATCTGGATGCCATCGCCTCCTGGAGGGATATCGATAACCCTTCCCTTACAGAGGCGAGGACGAAGATGTCGAGGAGCCGATGAAAAACCTCGGGCTCCTGCACATCGCCGCTGAACATGATGTTCTCGATCCCCAAACTCCTTGCAAGCCCCTTGAGACGGCTGAGCTGGGGGCCTCCTCCGCCTATGATGAAGAAGGCGTCCATCCTGCTGCTCACCTCCCTCGCCGCATAGATGAGTTCCTCGACATGTTTCTCGGGGACCAACCGGCTTAGGGTCCCTATCACGGTTTTGTCAGGCGGCACCCCGCTCCTCTCCCTGAGGCGGTGTACATCACCGAGAGGCTTGAATCTCTCGACATCGACGCCAAGATAGAGTCTTTCAGTCCTATCCTCGTCTGCGCCGAGACTCACAGCGAGGCGCCTGATGTAATCCGAGACCGCGACGACCCTGTCGGCCTTCCTGAGTGCGCATCTGACGAAGGGCCTGTACAACGGTTTATCTATTGGCAGGGTGCAGTCGCTCCCGTGGCAGGTCACGAGCCTAGGGGCTTTGCCCAGCTGCATCGAGGCGATAAACCCGAGGGGGATCGCGAGGTGTGAGTGGATGACATCCGCCCTCTCCCTCGCCATGTTCAGATATGATGATGCTAGGTAGGGAGGCAGCTGAGCCAAGTACCCCATCGGCGCCCCCTTCATCGTCCTCTCGGGCAAGACCTCCAGCCGCTGTGATGGCAGGTAGGCGAACCGCTTCACAGCGAACGGCGAATCGTATGGCGCCATCGTACGGCTCCTGGGAGCCAGCACCGTTAGGTCGATCCCTGGGCGGCTGATCCTCAGGCAAAGGTCCTGGATGAAGCGCCCGTGATAGTCGCCCCTGAACCTCGGGTAGGTTGGCGTCACAGCTAGGACCCTCAAAAGAGCCACCCCCATCTTTTATAAATGTTTGAAAGTTGATTAATCCTTATGGACCTGTCAGTCTGCCTTGTCGCTACCGAGCTCTTCGGCTGGGGCAGATACGGTGGATTCGGCGCATCCACCGGGTTGATCGGCGAGGGCCTCGCCGGGCGGGGGGTGGAGGTCTCCGTGGTCGTCCCTAAGGGGGAAGAGCAGAAGCCTGTCGAGCATCTTAAGGGGATGACTGTTCACAGCTTCCCGCTCAGCAGCTACCCGTTCACCGGTGGCATATACAGGTTATGCGACTCCGACATCTACCACTCGGTGGAGCCGAGCTGGGGAACCCTCAAGGCGAGGGAGGCTATGCCGGGGAGGAAGCACATCGTCACCTGCCAAAACCCCAAGACAGACGAGGACTGGAGACTGGTTTATGGCTATTATCCCCTGAGGCGGAGGTTGTACAACGCCTTGATGGAGGGTCGCATCAGGCGAGGGGTGAGGATGGCCGATGCAGTTTACTGCCAAGCCCATACGACGATAACGAAGGCTAGGCAGCTCTACGGACTTCACAGCGACCCCGGCTTCCTGCCGAACCCCGTTAAAATACCTACAATGCCTCCGAGGAAGGCGTCTGAGCCAACGGTGTGCTTCCTGGGGAGATTCGACGCCGAGAAGAGGCCGGAGCTTTTCTTCGAGTTAGCCAAGGAGTTCACAGATGTCAGGTTCATAGCCCTCGGCAGGGCGCATGATGAACGGCTAGACAGACAACTCAGGGAAAGGTATCGAGGGGTAGGGAACCTGTCGCTCCCCGGCCTCGTCCTGGGGAAGTATAAGGAGAATGTCCTCGATGAGGCGTGGGTGCTCGTGAACACGAGCGTGAGCGAGTGCCTGCCCGTCTCCTTTCTGGAGGCCTCAGCCCATCGGTGCGCGATCCTCAGCTTCCACGACCCAGATGGCTTCGCGGGAAGCTTCGGCTTCCACGCAGGGGAGGACGGCCTCGGCGCCGGCCTGAGGTGGCTGCTTGAGGATGATAGGTGGCGGCGCATGGGCGAGGAGGGCTACAGGTACGTCTCGGAGATACACGAGTTCGGAAGGGTGATCGATCTCCACATAAGGGAATACGGGAAAATATTGGGCGTTGGTCATTCCTAGCATAAAGTCTGAAGCGGCGTGGCGATGATCATCAGCGGAACCTAAAGAACTGGCGCAGGTCGACGTCTCGTTCGGGTGTGCCCTCGGCAATTTTGAATATGCCCTCCACCATGAGGAGCCTCCTCTTCGTGTAGAGGTCGCCGCCGAAGCCCCCCAGCCCGCCGTTCGACCAGACGACCCTGTGGCACGGTATCACGACGCCTATCGGGTTGTCGCCGACGGCGTTCCCCACCGCCCTGTACGCGTTGGGTCGCCCGATCTCCTTGGCCAGAAGCCCGTACGATGATAGACACCCATATGGTATGTCGTAGATCGCCCTCCAGACATCCTTCTGGAAGTCTGTTCCCCTCAGGTCGAAGTCGAAGTCGAATTTGACATGCTCACCCTTGAAGTAGGATTCCAGCCGCCCTCGGAGTTCCTTGAACCTGTCCGGGTCGCGGATGAACTCCGCGTCAACCCTACTCTTTACGGAGGACATTAACCCATTCTTGGTGCCCAGGAGGCTCAGGTGTATGAGGCCCCTTTCAGTCGATGCCGCCCACATGGATCCCCAGGGTACCTTGATCTCATCGTAGAAGACCTTCTCCATATATTAACCCCAGCTTGACCGAGTACGGTTCCTCGATGCTTATCCCCTTTCCGCTTAAAACTGTGTTGGATACCTGTGTGGGGGAGTGGTGGATGAATCTCCGAGATGGGGGATACCATTCGATTTAATATAACGTGCACCTTCAGGATATCCAACACGGGTATGATGAGATGGGTCAACAACCAATAGTCTTGGCTTCGACCTCCCCCCGACGCAGGAGTCTCCTCAACCAGATGGGGCTGTCGTTCACAGTAGCCGACCCTGGGGAGGTTGAGACGAGCACCGCCCTCGACCCATCAACCAGAGCGGTCGAGAACGCATCGAGGAAAGTCGAGTCCGTCGCAGCCGATCACCCTCATAGTATCATTATCGGCGCCGACACGATCGTCGTCC
>CAZYUK010000190.1:0-3265 GCA_964650675.1 uncultured Candidatus Bathyarchaeia archaeon | reverse complement strand
GTCTTCATGATGGCTTCAGGCGCCCACACCGGCAGGATGCTCTTCGACTTTCAGAAGAAGCTCGGCGAGGAGGTCTGCGAGCGGTTCCTCGTCTTCAACCACAACCCGTACGAGGGCTTCGTCGACCTCGGCAAGACCAGCAGAGGCACGCCGGTCCTCATAAACCGTGAGGTGATGGGCTGCGACCTGAAGGTCGTCGTCAGCAGCATAATGCCCCACTTTGGCTTCGGCTTCGGAGGTGGGAGCAAGATGATCCTCCCGGGCGTCGCCGCCGTCGACACGATAATCCCCAACCACGCCATAAGGAAGGGCACGGACCCTGGGAAGATCTCGGGGAACGAGAGGCGCCTCGACTCTGAGGAGGCGGCGCGGATGGCCGGCCTGGACTTCGTCGTCCACTCCCTCCTCAACGCCGACTCCGATGTCTGCGACCTCGTCGCCGGCGACTTGATCAGGGCACACCGCGAGGGCGTCAAAAGGGCCCGCGTCCACTATGCGACCAAGGTTGTCCCGGACGCTGACATCAGCGTCGGCAACGCCTACCCGATGGCGAACGAGGGCTACAAGTCCTACAACATAGTCCTCGAGTCCGTCAGACATGGAGGCGACATGGTCTACCTCATCTACACCCCGGAGGGCTGTCGCGTCCACTTCTATAATGGACGCTTCGGCACAGACTACGGCGGCAGGGGCTGGAAGCCGGACGTCTACGTCAAGAAGCCCTGGAAGATGGACAGGGTGATCTGCGTCTCGCCCCACATCCTGAAGGCGGACGAGCCGTACTATGGCGAAGGGTCGAAGTGGGTGAAGACATGGGCGGAGGCGCTGAAACTCCTGGAGGACATCCACGGCTCGAAGGCCAAGGTCGCCATCTACCCGACAGCCTCGATGCAGATAAGCGAATTCAACGCGGCCTCGGAATAGGCAGCAGGGGCTTTTAGGCTCCCTTATCAATTTCCCTGCGTCATTATTTAATAGGGAAAATTAAATAATCGGCACATGTGCATTTTTTCTCTCTCGATACCAAGTGTCAGGTGGAGCTGAGGATAAGATTATAGAGGAAGTGACTCTTGTTCTACTGCTCCTCCAGGATATGTGCCAGCTTCTCCGCGTCTATGCTGCCCCCTGAGAGAACACATACACTCTTCCCACGCTCCCTCTTCGGCATCGCCAAAGCGGCGGCTAGGCTGATCGCGCCAGCCCCCTCCGTCACGAGCTTGTTCTCGAGAGCCAGTAATCGGATAGCCCTCTCAATCTCCTTCTCAGGCACAAGAACGACCTCGTCAAGTGTTTCCTTGATCAATTCAAATGCTTCCTGAGACACGGTAAACGGATCAGCTATCCCATCAGCCATCGTCGGCTTGAACTCGAATGGGGTAGGCTCACCTCTCTTGAGGCTGACGTAGAAGTGTGGGGAGTTCTCCGCCTGCACCCCGATCACCCTAATGTGCGGCTTCAGGGACTTCGCCCCGAGGGAAACCCCTGCTGAGAGGAGCCCCTGCCCAACTGGGGCGAATATGGTGTCGACGTCGGGGGCATCCTCCACGATCTCGAGCCCGATGGTCCCGTATCCATCCATTAAGTGGTATTCAGTCATTGGGTGGATGAAACAGTAGCTGTGAGGGGGATTATCAGCGTAGGCAAAAGCGTCTTTCATGGGGACGATGTCGATCTCTGCACCGTATCTCTTAGTAGCCTCAACCTTGGACTTCGGAGCGGTGTCCAGTATGCCGACCCTAGCTGGCACCTTGAAGAGGTTCGCGACGTACCCAACGGCTTGAGCCATGTTCCCGGCGCTCAGCGTAGCGATCCCTCGTCTCCTCTCCTCTGGTCTTAGTTTCGCGACCCAGTTGTAGACTCCCCTTATCTTGTAGCTGCCAACGGGCTGGAGTACCTCGGGTTTGAGTAGTATGCCTGTGTCCCCTTCGCTGTATCTTCGAAGTGGGATTAGGGGAGTCCTGAGTGCTACGCCTTTGAGTCTTTCGGACGCCTCTCGAAAATCTTGGAGCGTTGGTCTATATGAGTTGGGTGTTTTTTGAACCATAAATGGAAGTTAAACTCAAGAAATATAACATTTATTACACAGTTACATCTCGCTCGCTTGTAACATCAACTATACAATCACGTGTGAGTATCAGGTGGAAGTGAGGATAAGATTATGGAGAATTGGAGTTAGTGGTCCTCCTTCTTGAGCTGGTCCAGCGGGGGCTTCAGGTCAGGGGGCAGCAGCGACATGTAGACCTTGTCTTCCATCTGGCGCCTCTGCTCCTCCTTAGCCTTCACGACTAGCTTAGGCTTCGACAGGAGGCCTATGACCGTCCCTGCTGTTCTTCCCTCGAGGAAGGGCAGCTTCTTTGTACTCCTCGGTAGCATCATCCGCGACACGATTTTCCGTGGTTTATTCTGCCTGATGATGACCACAGGCTGAGACATCACATCCCTGACGCGGATCTTCTCGGCGTAGAGCCTCTTGGCGGCGACCATTGCGCCCTTAAGCCGGGAGTATGAAATAAAAATTCAAATCCCCCGACGCCGAACTTCAACCTGATCTTTGTGAGTTGATTCTATGAGCGGAATAATCCTGGTAAGAGACATAATGGCGAAGAACGTTAAGACCGTCCGGACAGACGACTCCGTCCACGACGCGGTCGTCAAGATGAACAAGTTCGACGTGGGCAGCGTCATAGTGACCAGCAACAACCGGCCCGTCGGAATCATCACCAGCAAGAACGTCCTCGTCCGCATCGTCGAGCCTCGCCTCGACGCGGGCGTCGTACGCGCCAAGGACATCATGAGCAGCCCACTCATAACCATCGACGCCTCGGCCCCCCTCGAGGAGGCCGCGAAGCTCATGGCCCAGAGGCACATCAAGAAGCTCGCCGTGGTCGAGGGGGACAAGGTCGTTGGCGTCCTCTCCACGAGCGACATCGTGAGGGCGAACCCGACCCAGCTCAGCATCCTGCAGGAGCTCCTCAGAGTGAGCTAGATGACCCTCGCAGGGGCATCCTCAGTGGAAGAAGCATAAGGAAGTACAAGCCTAAGCCGGCCCTCAAGAAGAAGCTAAAACACGTCCTCGAGGCAGGCCGCCAGGCGCCGAGCTGGACGAACCGCCAATGCTAATGGCTCAGAATCGTCACCGAGATCCTCGGCATAGAGGATCTGCTGCCCTCGAACTACGACCCGGCGACGGACGGGGCTCCAGATGAATGATACCGGGAGACCAAGTAGGCCCTCGGTGGCGCCACGCTCTATAACGCCACAAGAC
>CAZYUK010000189.1:0-3287 GCA_964650675.1 uncultured Candidatus Bathyarchaeia archaeon | reverse complement strand
GATATAGAGGCCGCACGCGAGGAGTACGCCGAGGCCGCCATACTACTCAGTCTGAAAGCCAAGAAAACCTACCCGGAGCCCGAGGACATAGGCGTCGACCTAACGAGCTACCTGCTCGGCCTAGGCGATGTCCCCGGAGAGCTCAGGAGGGAAGCCCTAGACGAGCTGAGAAAGGGCGACCTTGAGGCGGCCGAGGCTCACCTGAGACAAATGGAGGAGATCTACCACAACCTCGTCTCCGTTGAGGACGCGTCCCTGTTTCTAAGGGGGCTGAGGAGGAAGCTCGACGTCGCGAGAGGGGTCATCGAGAATACGAGGGCGGAGCTGACGGCCGAGGCGGGTAGGCGTAGGCTCAACGAGTCTGTGAGCCGCCTCTCGGAGAGGCTCAGTAAGCCGTGATCCTCAAGCCTTAAATTTCACCCACCCCAAATCCATTTTAGCTAGACAGGAAGAATGAGACTATTGTGTACAATAGTCGAGGCCTGAACCCTTTCAGTCGCCCTCGTCTAGTCGAACAGAGGTTTCTGGAGGAGAACAAGTATGAGCCCAGACAAGAGTAGGATAGCCTTCTACGACACGATGGCCAGGGCGAAGCGCCCATTCAAGCCTATTAAACCTGGGAGGGTGCGCATGTACGTCTGTGGCCCCACGGTCTACAGCGAACCCCACATCGGCAACCTCCGCAGCTTCGTGGTCGGCGACCTCATCCGCCGCTGGCTCGAGTACAGGGGCTACGACGTCTTCATGGTAATGAATATCACAGACATAGAGGACAAGACGATCAGGGACTCCGGGGAGGCCGGGATGCCCTTGAAAGAATTTACCGATCGCTACACCACCTCGTTCCTTCGAGGCCTCGACCTACTAAACGTGAGAAGGGCAACGGCCTTTCCGAGGGCCGCATCCAACATCTCAGACATGATAGAGTTCATCAAGGCGCTAATCGAGAAGAAGGTAGCATACGTAGCCAGAGACGGCGTCTACTTCGACATAGACCAGTTCCCGGCCTATGGTAGGCTGAGCGGTGTGGACCTCTCCAAGGTGCAGAAGACCGAGAGGATAGTGAAGGACGAGTACGAGAAGGAGGACGTCCAGGACTTCACCCTCTGGAAGTCTGCGACGCTTGACGAGTTGAAACGAGGAATCTACTACGATTCGCCCTGGGGGAAGGGTAGACCTGGGTGGCACATAGAGTGCAGCGTCATGAGCAGGAGGCTGCTCGGCGACGCCCTCGACATCCACGCCGGGGGCGAGGACCTGATCTTCCCCCACCACGAGAACGAGATAGCCCAGTCTGAGAGCGTGACTGGTAAAAGGTTCGTCAGGTACTGGATGCACGTCCGCCATCTCATGATCAACGGAAAGAAGATGAGCAAGAGCCTGGGCAACTACATCGGATTCGACGAGGTCCTATCCAAGTACGCCCCTGACGACTTCAGGTACTTCTACCTCTCCACCCACTACAGGAGGCCTCTAGATTATACGGATGATGCTATGAAGGGTGCTGAGAACTCAGCTGCCCACTTGGCGAACACCCTTGATCTCGTGGAGGCTGCCTTTAGGGGTCAAGACACGAACCTCGACTACTGGGAAGAGGAGGAGAAGCTACTCGAAGAGGTGAGACGTCACGTGATCGACTTCGAGGCTGCGATGGACAACGACCTCGACAGCCACACGGCCCTCGACTCGCTCCACGCGCTCTCCGGGGCGATCAACGGATACATCGCCGCGCGATGCGATGTTGAGCAGGCGATGGGGGCAAACAAGGGGGTTCTCCTCAAGGCCTACCTGTCATACAGGAAACTCCTCGATGTCCTCGGCCTGTTCGAGAAGAGGAGGAGCGAAGGAGACGAGTTGACGGATGGGCTCGTCGAGGCCATGATCGACCTGAGGAACCGGCTGAGGGCCGAGAAGAATTACGTCCTATCGGATGAGGTGAGGGACAGGCTCTCAAAGCTCGGAGTAATCTTGTCGGACACCGGTGAGAAGACGACCTGGAAGCTCAGAAAGAGCCAACCCGAATCGCCACGGACATAAAGGCCTAAATCCTTCTCTAGATCGTGAACAAAGCCTTCGACTTCTACGCCACCCTCAGGGGGTTGATCGCCCAGGTGCCAGAGGGGACGTCGGCTACGCCCCTAGCCCTTGCACAGGCGCTCGGGGACGAGCTCGCCGAGAGGGCGGTTGTGGAATCCCTCCAGAGACGCGACATGGCTGATCTGCGAAGCAGAGTGTCTAGTCAATCTAGGGTGGGCGAGTTCAAGGGCTTCAAGACTGATAAGCCTCTTCAACGACTAGCGCGGCTCCAGGGATATAACGCGAGGTCAGTTATCCAGGAAGACCTCTTTGGTCCAATAAACCGCGTGGCAGGAATCGACGTCGCATATTACAGAGACGACGCCTACGCGGCCTGTGTTGTCGTGGATCGAGACATGAGGATCGTTGAGAGAGGATACTTCAAGTCAGAGGTGAAGTTCCCCTACATTCCTACTTACCTATCATTCAGGGAAGCCCAGCCAGCGATAGGCGCGGCCAGGAAGGTCAGCGGCTTCGACATCCTTTTAGTGAACGGCCACGGTGTAGCGCATCCACGTGGCTGTGGCCTAGCCTCTCAGATTGGCTTAGACCTGGATGCCGCGACTATCGGCGCCGCGACCGAGATGCTCACTAAGGGCGTGAAGTCGGCAGGGTCCTCTCCTAATCTTATGCTCGATGATCGGCTGGTCGCCGCTAGGCTGAAAACCCAGCGGAGGCCAATTTACGTGTCAGTGGGGCACAAGGTTCGTCTCGGAACCGCTGTAAAGATTGTTAGTGAACTCGTATCAGACAGCATTCTACCGGAGCCCCTGAAGGCAGCCCA
Source organism: uncultured Candidatus Bathyarchaeia archaeon (assembly GCA_964650675.1). GTDB lineage: Archaea > Thermoproteota > Bathyarchaeia > TCS64 > TCS64 > UBA8941. The sequence continues at coordinate 427 of CAZYUK010000189.1, read as the reverse complement.
CAGGGAAGCCTCAAGGTACAGGCGCCTCGGTGTTCCGCCCCTCTAAGTCTTTATTTTCCCAAGGATCATGAAGATACGAGTGTCTTCCATGAATGGATGGTCCGCTTCTAAGCGGTTCGCGGTCGACTGGGTAGGTGGTCAGGTTGCCGAGATGGGCGAGATGAGCGACACAATCTTCGGCTACGCGGAGCCCGGCCTCAGAGAGTACAGATCAGCGGAACTCCTCGTCGGCTATCTGAAGCGGCAGGGATTCGGCGTCGAGGAGGGCGTCTCTGGGATCCCAACGGCCTTCAAGGCCGAATGGGGAGGGGGCGGTCCCGTCATAGGCTTCTTCGCCGAGTACGATGCGACGCCGGGGCACTCGCAGAAGCCTGTCCCGTGGGAGGAGCCGGCTGTTCCATATGGACCCGGATTCACGGACGCACAC
>CAZYUK010000188.1:0-3291 GCA_964650675.1 uncultured Candidatus Bathyarchaeia archaeon | reverse complement strand
GTTCATGCCTGTGGACACAATGCTCAGATGGCAACCATGCTTTGTGCAGGTATAGGTCTCTCAGAGGTCGTCAACGAGCTCGATGGAAACATCGTCATGGTGACAGTGCCAGCTGAAGAATATCTTGAGATCGATTATAGAAATAGTCTCAGATCAAAGGGTCAATTGTATTTTTTCGGAGGCAAACAGGAGTTCATCAGAGTTGGTGCACTTAAAGATGTGGATATCTGCTTAGGCAGCCACAGCGACTTTGACATGGATAAGGAGAAGCTCAGTGTTGGCGGAAGTAATAACGGCTTCTTTGGAAAGATGGTGAGATACATCGGGTTAGAGTCCCATGCGGGAGGAGCACCAGATAAAGGAATAAACGCCTTGAATGCGGCGATGCTGGGTTTGATAGGTATACACGCTCAGCGTGAGACTTTCAAAGAGGAGGATACAATAAGAGTCCACCCAATCATGACGAAGGGTGGAGAAATAGTGAACAACGTTCCAGCCGATGTTAGAATCGAGAGCTATGTAAGAGGTAAAACTGTCGAGGCAATTAAGGAGGCGAATTTGAAGGTCAACAGAGCTTTAAACGCTGGTGCAATGGCTGTCGGAGCCAAGGTGGAGATCAATGACATGCCAGGCTACATGCCCTACCACAAGAACCCCGAGCTGGAAGAGATCCTGGCTTCGAACTGCACTTCGTTGGTTGGAAAAGATTATGTGAAGACAAAAGGACATAGCACAAGCTCAACTGATCTAGGTGACATCAGTTGTATCATGCCTACAACATCCATAGGAATGGGCGGAGTCACCGGAGCTGGCCACGGACGTACAATGAAGATCGTCAACAAAGAGACGGAATACATTCTCCCCGCGAAAGCCCTAGCATTAGCATGCATAGACTTACTCTACGACAACGCCAGTTTAGCCAATAAAATAATAAAAAGCTTCAAACCAACAATTCCGCCAGAGAAATATACTGAATTCATGAAAAACCTTGTGAGTTAGTTTACCTTTTTTATTTTTATCACAATTTAATTCACATATCTGAGCGCGCAAAATCATTCACTTAGGTATCTCATATCTTTTGAATAATTTAGTTTTGCTGGATAAGACTTGAATAAAAAAATGAGAAGAGTTTAGCCCAAAAGGGTGTTGAATAACAGTTTAAAAGTTCCCCAAGTTTGGCTTCTGTGTTGTGCTTTAAAACCTATCAGAACAGCCAGTCCTTTCCCGTATTTAGCTGAGACCATGGCAATTTTTTCGGTGATCTTGTTCTCGCCGATCAGCCAACCGCTCCGTAACAGATCTCTCTCAGGGTATTGCGCGATTACCTCATAGTTTTCGTTGGACTCTGTAGGCATTATCTCAAAGGCCTGGTTATTCCACATCAGAACCAAGGCGTCTTCCCCATTCCGTTCCTGCCGAGGAGCCCGACGACGCTCCCCCGCTTGAGGGTCGGCAGCCTGTAGAGGGTGAAGGCGTTGGGGCCGAAGCGGTGGATGTGGTCCGTCTCGAGCTCATCCGGGAGGTTGACGATGCGGAGGGCGTCGAAGGGGCACTTCCTGACGCAGATGCCGCAGCCGCTGCAGATCATCTCCGCCACATACGCCTTCTTGTCGTCGTCGAGCCTGATCGCCTCGCGCCGTGTCCTGACCATGGGGCAGAACCTGATGCAGACCGTGTCGCACTTATCCGACCTGCACCGCTCCTTGTCGACGACGGCTATCCTCAACGCCCACACCTTTTCTGAATCAATGGTTAAGGCGTCTTATTTAAGAAGTAACTGAAAAAATAATTTCGTTGAACCAGACATCGGGTTCGCGCGCGCGATGCCTTAACTTCTTTCATGCGGCCCGCAGAAATTGAACGGCCTCGGAACGCATAGGCAGGTTCATGAGGCGAATCAGAAGATAGGAACATATCGAAGTGCCGCCGCCATGGGGTTAAACAGATATCATCTGATCCTCGTCTCGGTAGCCCTGATCGCTGCGCTCGGCGTCATGATCTGGCTGAAGATGCCGTTCCTGCCCGAGCAGCTGATCAAGAGCCCAGCCGACGCCTTAGACGAATGGATAGTGAAGACCCCTCCGGGGAGCAGCCCGGAGGATCGCAGGGACCTGCTTCTCGGCTTCGACGACTTCGTCTCCAAGAACTTCCCCGCGATCTTGGTCAATCAGGGCGAGGTGGCGAATCTGCTGGAACTCAGGACGAGGCGAGCCGTCGAGGAGATCCGCTCCGCCAGCGTCTCAGAGGGGAGCATGAGGGTCTGGTACATATACAACATGGGGGTCGTCATCAAGACGGTGGACGCCACCGTGGGCATAGACATAGCAGGTACATACGTGGCACCCTCTATCGCCGACGTCGGCGGGCTCCTCGACGTCCTCATAGTGACCCACCCACACGGAGACCACCTCGACGCGAAGGTCACGGTCGCGGCGGCGAGGGCCGGGGCGAAGATTGTAGTAGCTGACGAGAGGGTAAGGGTCGACTACTCGAATCAGAACAACCTAGTCAGGGATCCCGAAGGGGAGAGCATGGTTCAGGCCTTGGCGGGCTCAGCCTTGGCCGCCCAGGCGCTCGTCGGTGTGGAGCCGGGGGGGACGATTGAGGTGAAGGGTGTCAGGATCACGGCCTATGCCGCGGAGCATAGCGATCCATATAGACCGTTGACTGGCTTCGAGACGACGCCGACGGACTGGTTCTACGTCGAGGCCTCGGGCTTCGGCATCCTTCACACGGGGGACGGCTTCTTCTCCGATGCCAAACCGGATCTCTCGGGTAAGCGGGTTGACCTCTACATCATCCACTACGTCGACGACGTCTGCACCGAGGACTACTACGAGCTCGCCCCGCAGAGCCGCGTCATGATTCCCCTCCATCTTCACGAGCTCGGCCACGGCAGGGAGATCCTCGGCTACGCCATGTTCAGTAACGCCCTCGGGCAGGAGAGGGACGGTGACCTCTGGCTCAGCTATATGGTGCCTCAGGATACTGGTATGCGCTACGTTCCTCTTGTCTGGGGTGAGAGCGTGGAGATGGGTGCTAATCCGTGAGCACGCGCGACGCGCTCTTCATGTTCCTGGCGCGCCCAACTTTCCGACCGCGTGCGCGTTGGTTGACGAAGGTCAGGTTAGCCCGGGATCGTCTTCAGATTGACGGACCGGGGCGCCAAGGCTTTCATCAGCACATCCTCGACTGATCCCCTGTTCTTAGCCGGGTCGTACATGGCCTCTGCGAGGGCCTCGAAGTCGAGCTGGTTCACGATGGCTGCGCCGGCCTTCAGGGCGTTCATGC
>CAZYUK010000187.1:0-3335 GCA_964650675.1 uncultured Candidatus Bathyarchaeia archaeon | reverse complement strand
TCGAGGGGGGCTTCAGGCTTCCGCCCGATGTCGAGGCGAGGCTCGACGAGATCCTCGGGAAAACCGAGGGGGATCTAAGGGAAAGCATGAAGGAATGGGCCCGCCTCCTACAGTGCCCGGTGCCACACATCAGGAGGGTCGCCGTTGACATCGAGGTCCGTGGGTCGGTCGCAAACAGGCTGCCAAACGCCGACGAGGCGACGGATCCGATCAGCGCGGTGAGCTTCGCGGGCTCCGACGGCCTGAGGCGTGTGATACTCCTGATCGACTCCGGTATGGATGTAGAGGCGCCGGTGGTCGAAGGCGCCGAGGTCGTCCTATACGAGGACGAGCGGAGCTTGGTCGAGGCTACCTTCGACGTGCTCGATGATTATCCAGTCGTGCTGACGTTCAACGGCGACGACTTTGACTTGAAGTACCTCAGGAACAGGGCCAGGAACCTCGGCGTCCGGGACGAGGACAACCCGATCGTGCTCGGCCGACGCTTCGCCTTCCTCAGGAACGGCGTCCACCTCGACCTCTACAGGTTCTTCCTCAACCGCACAATACAGGGGTACGCCTTCGGCAACAGGTACCGTGAGAACACGCTGAACGACGTCGCCTCCAGCCTCATAGACATGAAGAAGCTCGACTTCGGCGACGTCACCCAGCTCACCCTCGAGGAGCTGGCGAGGTACTGCATGCGGGACGGTGACATCACCTACAAGCTGACAGCTTTCAACCACGACCTGGTGATGAACCTGATCGTGCTGCTGACTAGGATCAGCAAGATGATCATGGAGGATGTGACTAGGCAGGGGGTCAGCCGCTGGATCCTGGCGCTGATGGAGTACGAGCACAGGAGGAGGGGCTGGCTGATCCCGAACGACGAGGACATCCTCGCCGTCAAGGGCAACACGGCGACGACGAGCATAATTAAGGGGAAGAAGTATCAGGGGGCGATAGTCCGCGAGCCGAAGCCGGGCGCCCACTTCGACGTCACAGTCTGCGACTTCGCCAGCCTGTACCCGTCGGCTATCAGGAACTGGAATCTGAGCTACGACACCGTGCTCTGCCCGCATCCGGAGTGTAAGGGTAATCTGATCCCGGGGACACCCCACTGGGCTTGCACCAAGAAGCGGGGGCTGACGAGCCTCATCATCGGCAGCCTCAGGGACCTCAGGGTGCTCTGGTATAAGCCGAGGGCGCGTGATAGGGCTCTAGGCGCCGAGGAGATGATGTTCTACGACGTCGTCCAGCAGGCGCTCAAGGTGTTCCTAAACGCGAGCTACGGCGTCTTCGGCGCCGAGAGTTTCCCCCTCTACTGCCCGCCTCTGGCCGAGAGCGTCGCCGCCGTAGGCCGCTACGCGATGACGAAGGCCGTCGAGGAGTCTCAGAGGCTCGGCATAGAGGTCATCTACGGCGACACGGACAGCGTATTCCTGGAGCGGCCGGCGAGGGAGCAGCTCGACGGGCTGGTCGCCTGGGCGGACAGTGAGCTGGGCATCGACCTCGACGTGGATAAGACGTACAGGTACGCGATATTCAGCCAGAGGAAGAAGAACTACCTGGGGGTTTATCCCGACGGCAAGCTGGACATCAAGGGGCTGACGGGCAAGAAGAGGCACATCCCGCCGCTGCTGAAGAACGCATTCGACCAGCTCACCGCGATCCTGAGCGGCGTCCAGAGGCCCGAGGAGTTCGCGGAGGCGAAGGAGAGGATCAGGCGCCTCGTCGAGGAGACTAGCAGGCGGCTCAAGAACAGGGAGTTCGAGATCCAAGACGTAACCTTCAGCATGATGCTTGGGAAGAGCCTGAGCGGGTACGACACTAACCCGCAGCACGTCAAGGCGGCGAAGATGCTCGAGGACCAGGGCTACGACCTGAAGGAGGGTGACATCATCAGCTACGTCGTCACGAAGGACGACGTGAAGCCGGCTCAGCTGGCGTCGAAGAGGGACGTGGACGTGGGGAAGTACGAGGAGTACTTGGAGGCGACCTTCGAGCAGCTCCTCGACGCCCTCGATATGAGCTTCGACGAGATGGTGGGCCGCCCCAGGCAGACGGCGCTCGCGAGCTTCTTCGGCCGGTGAAGCAAAGAATATTAACCGAGGGGCGCCTACACTGTTCGGTCGATATGACCGAATTCGTTGACATAGCCAAGGTACTGGACGGAGGATACGACGGGGGGCGGGTCTCGGTCCGCGGCTGGCTTCACAACAGCCGTAGCAGCGGCGGGATCCAGTTCCTCGTGGTCAGGGATGGGACTGGGGTGCTTCAGTGCACCCTGAATAGGCGCAGCGTCGACGAAGAGACCTACAATAGAGTCGATAGGCTGCCCATAGAGTCAACCCTTGAGCTGTCAGGCGTAGTCAATGTTGACAAGCGCGCACCGGACGGCCGGGAGCTCTCCGTGGACAATCTAGGCGAGGTCAACGAGGCGATGCCGGACTTCCCTATAACAAAGAAGGAGCACGGCCTCGAGTTCCTGATGGACAACAGGCACCTCTGGGTCAGGGACCCTCGGCTGCAGAACATTTTCAGGATCAGGGCGAGGTTCATGGACGCCGGAAGGCGCTGGTTCAACGAGAACGGCTACACAGAGACGCAGAGCCCAATGTTCATAACGGCCGCCTGCGAGGGTGGAAGCACCCTGTTCGAGGTCAAGTACTTTGACAGGCCGGGCGTCTACCTGAGCCAGAGCTGGCAGCTCTACGCCGAGGCGATGATAGCGAGCCTGGGCAAGATCTACACGATAGCGCCGAGCTTCAGGGCCGAGCCGAGCAGGACCAGGAGGCACATAAGCGAGTTCTGGCACCTTGAGGTCGAGCAGCCCTGGACGGATCTTGCTGGCATCATGAGGGTCGGCGACGAGCTGGTCAGCTACATGGCCCACGTGCTGGCGGAGGAGATGCCGAGGGAGGTGAAGGCGACGGGCAGGGATCCGGAGGAGCTGCTCAGGGTCGAGCCTCCCTTCCCCCAGATCACATACGACGAGGCGGTAGAGACCGTTCAGAGGGACGGCGTCGAGATGCTCTGGGGCGACGACTTCGGATGGCAGCAGGAGGAGCCGCTGACGCGTCACTTCGACTCGCCCTTCTGGGTCCGGGGCTTCCCGAGCGGCATCAAGCCTTTCTATCACATGCCTGACCCGAAGAGGCCCGAGGTGACGCTCTCCGCGGACCTGATGGCTCCTGAGGGTTACGGTGAGATCATCGGGGGCGGGCAGAGGGTCCACGACTACGCGCAGCTGCTTCAGAGGGTCCTGGACGACAACCTGAGGCCCGAGGACTACAGCTGGTACATCGACCTCCGGAGGTGGGGGACGGTGCCTCACAGTGGCTTCGGGCTGGGGA
>CAZYUK010000186.1:2897-3349 GCA_964650675.1 uncultured Candidatus Bathyarchaeia archaeon | reverse complement strand
AATCCGGCGGGGGCCTGAGCCTCGAGGCGGCCGACCACATGACCGAGAACGTCGTCGGCACAATCGCCTACCCGTTCAGCGTAGCGGTCAACTTCAAGCTCAACGGCAGGGACGTATTCATCCCCATGGCCGGCGAGGAGCCGAGCGTCGTCGCAGCCGCGAGCAACATGGCGCGGATCATGAGGAACGGCCCAGGCATCAAGGTGACAAGCACGCCACCCGTGATGATCGGTCAGATACAGCTCATAGATGTCCCCGACATGGAGAAGGCGGTCAGGGTGCTGAAGGAGAAGAAGCAGCAGCTCATCGATATGGCGAACGAGGTCGACCCCGTCCTCGTGAAGTTCGGGGGCGGAGCCAAGGACATGGAGCTTAGACTACTCGAGACCTCCGCGGGCCCCATGCTGGTAGTTCATCTGCTCGTCGACTGCGGGGACGCCATGGGGGCGAAC
>CAZYUK010000186.1:0-2887 GCA_964650675.1 uncultured Candidatus Bathyarchaeia archaeon | reverse complement strand
GAGACTCTCGCACCGATGCTGGGGGAGCTCACCGGGGCCAAGCCCCTGCTGAGGATCATCTCCAACCTAGCGGACAGACGCACATGCAGGGCCGAGGTCGTCGTCAAGAAGGAGGACATCGGCGGCGAGGATAAGGTCGACCGCATAGTCCAGGCGTGGGCCTTCGCCGACGCAGACCCGTACAGGGCGGCGACGCACAACAAGGGAATCATGAACGGCACCGTTGCCGTCGCTCTCGCCTTCGCCCAGGACCACCGCGCCCTCGAGGCAGGGGCCCACTCATACGCCGCGAGGACAGGCCACTACCGCTCACTGAGCAGGTGGAGCAAGAACGGGGACGGCGATCTGGTAGGCGTCCTCGAGATGCCGATGGCGGTAGGCCTCGTCGGCGGAGCAACCCGGAGCCACCCTATGGCACAGCTCGCCGTCAAGATACTCGGCTGCACCAAGGCGCAGGAGCTCGGGGAGGCGATGACTGCTGTCGGCCTCGCCCAGAACCTCGGTGCCCTCCGCGCCCTCACTCAGGAGGGGATACAGCACGGACACATGAGCCTCCACGCCAGGAACCTCGTCGTCATGGTGGGCGCCACGGGCGACATGGTCGAGGAGGCGGTGAAGCAGCTCGTCGATTCGGGCCAGATAAGGTTCAATAAGGCCCAGGAGATAGTGGCTAAGCTAAAGGGGCAGGCTTGACCATCCTCGTCGACGACGCCGGCACAGGCGACCTCCTATGGGGGGCCATCATCGGCGCCTACCGCCAGGAGACCGATACCTTCGTCTACGACCTCATCGACGTGGGGCTCTTCAAGGAGGGGGTCTTCGAGGAGAGGCTCTACCTCGGCGAGGCCGCGAAGTTAGCCGTCAAGCTGGTCGAGCAGCTGAAGCCGAAGCCTGACGAGAAGATCAAGGTCTGCCAAGGAGACATCCTCAACGAGGCTGCAAAGGTCTTGGTTGAGCGATACGGCGAGGACCGCGTCGAGCGGGTCAAGGTCGAGGGACGGGCGCAGGAGCTGATGGAGCTCGCCTACACAGATGAGCTGAGGAACCTCGGCTACGAGCCTAGGCCAGACCGAACCGAGAAGTGGGGGAAGAGCTTCTGGCACATGTACGAGTGGCTGAGGGAGGACCCCAGGAGGGTGCGACTCGCCAAGACCGGGTTCCCCAACCTGAAGAGGTTCAAGCTCTTCAAGCGGCGCTGATAGTCTTTTAACCTCCTAGGCGCCTCATTTCTACGATATCCTTTGAAGCCTTGGCTCCTAAACATCCTCGCTTGCCCCATTGACAAGCACCACCCACTCAACGCCTACTTCTTCACCCTCGAGACGCCCGAGGCCGACCTGAAGAGGATGGCCTCGGAGGCGGGGAAACCCGACGAGGCGCTCAGCCAGAAGTACAGGCAGCTCGCCAAGCAGATCCTCGACGACACCATCAGCCCGTCTTCAATCAAAACCATAAAGGACGAGACAGGCTCCGATGACTCGGCTGTTTTGAAGGAGAAGGCCATAAAAGCCCTAGAGAAGGCTGGGAAATCCAAGGATCTGGATCAAAAGGGACTCCTCGAGAAGCTGCCGGGGGAGGTCGACGCCCTCTACAGGTACCTGAACCTGGTCGAGGTGAGGGAGGGGGTCCTCGTCTGCCCGGAGTGCGGCCGCTGGTACCCGATAGGGAACAACGTCGAGACTATACCTGAGCTAATGCCAGACGATCTCAGGGAGCGTGAGAAGGAGCTTGACTGGATGAGGAAGTGGGAGAGCAAGATCCCTGGCGAGACGCTGAGGAAGGGGAAACCCTTCCACCTGTGACCGCTTCTACTGTATTGGCACGGTGTGGTTGCCTTCAATCGGCGATGCTGCCTGAGCCGGTTTGACGCTCATCGCCATGTAGATGTAATAGGCGAAGGCGACGGCGAAGAGAGTTGTTACACCCTCTGAGGCGAAGATGCCGTACTGGAGTGTGTACTGGGCGATGACGTTGACGAGGAAGTGGATGAGGATGGCGGTGGCGAACAACATGGGCTTTCTCTTCGAGACAGATTGGAGGACTAGGACTGATAGGCCGAGCTGGATGACGATAGCGACCATCCTCTCAAAGAGGCCGACGAGGGGCAGCCAGGCCGGTATGCTTTCGAGGACGAGAACCTGCTCGAAGGACAGCACCCCGGGGTAGAGGAGTGCGATCACGCCCACAGACAGCGTGTTGATGCCGACGAGTAGTATGGACTCTATTCCACCGTGGCCAGCGCCATACATCAGTCCATCCTTCACCTCCCGCTCCTTGATGAGGAGCTTGAAGCTGATGAACCGAGCCGACTCCTCGAAAACCCCCGCGGTTAGGGACGGGAAGCCGTAAAATAATAGCCATATATACTCAGCAGGCAGCAAGACGCCGAAATAATCCATGACCGCCGTGTTTAACGGTATCCTGATGAGGGAGACTATGAACATCGTGCAGCCTATGAAGAATATCCTCCAGCTCGCGCTGTGCCTCCTCCAGAGGAATAAGGCGATGAGGAGGGGGACTACGATCTCCAGCAGGCCTGAGACGAAGAAGGAGACGATCAGCTCAAATGAGACCAACGAGGTTCATTCATAGAATGCTGCCCCAGCTAAAAAGTTGCCCATGCCATATTTTCATTCATAGCCGCCGAGATGTCTCCGGTGTAACGTTGTAGATTATCAGAGATCGTCCTATAAACGATGCCGAGAGGCGGCTGAAGGAAAGGGTCAAGCTATATCTTTGATCATTTAAACGTATTCTATTCCCTTTCCTTCGGTCACGAGGCGCTTCGGGACCTCAGCGATAATGGTTTAAACGGGTTTCAGGTATCTTCCCTTAGGTGTGTTGGTTTGAAGTTCAAGAGGTACCTCTCGTGCATAGACACCCACTG
>CAZYUK010000185.1:0-3368 GCA_964650675.1 uncultured Candidatus Bathyarchaeia archaeon | reverse complement strand
GTCATGATGTCTCCGTTTTGCCATATCAGTTCACTAATAGATTGGGTGAGCTCAGCGCGAGTTCTTTCCAGGGGGACTTCATTACGAACTATGTCCTAGAGGGTGAGATGGCGAAGCAGGCGGAGAAGTACGTCTATTCGATGGGGGACCAGATTAATGCTCACTCCCCTCCAATAATTGCCGAGAAGTTGAAACTCGGAGTGGAGTTTCGCTCAATTTTCCCCGAGACCATAGTTCCACCTCCCGGTTTTCGACCCGCTGCGGGCGTTGATAGGAGACTGCTTCCGAAGGTGCAGGTGGGTATCATGTTAACTGATAAGAAAGCCATGTTCGGATTACCTACACTTGATGGTAAGATGGATGGCGAGCATTTTGCGAGTGAAGACCCGAAGTTCCGTAGGTGGTGTCTAGACCTTTTCAATTACTATTGGGATCAGGGTAAACCCATCGTAGGCGCGTTCCCGAACCTATCCTAACTTGAAAGGGCCGCGATTTCGAGAGTCGCGCGTGGCGTAATCCAATAACAACTTAACATAAACGAGTAAAATGAACGGGGACAGCGTTCTATCCCCCCGCACCATCCAAAACAAATGAACAAGGCATTTTTATCATAGATAATATTCTAAACGAATTTCTTCATTTTACAATAACTTCTTCAGTTCTTTCAAAACTTCATCCTTTATCTTTTCTGTGAATTCTGTTGTGACAAACGTTCCCTTCCATGAGTCCAGAAATCTATTGTCAGAAATATCTTCAATCACAAGTCTCAGATTCTTCTCCAATACTTCTGGGTGGGCTAGCGATTTTCTCGCCTGTTCCTTTAGATCCTTTGGAATGCCCTTTTTCCATATCAATGGGGCTATGTCTCTTATGTCGCTGGGTCTGGAAGACAACATTTTCAATAGCAGATAGTCGGTGTAATCGGGAACGAATATTTCCACCTCTTTTCCGGCTATAGGAATCTTGACTTTGCTGGTTCTCTGCATGAATTCATCTGTGATGAAGAATACCTGCTCGTCCGTTCTTCCTCTCACCTCCCCCTCCATGAAATCGAGCGAGATCTTGGCTCTTCCACCATCGACCCTGAGAAGCTTTACGCACCTCAAAAAGCCATAGCCGCCTCTTTTCTCAAAAGTTTCAATGCTCAAGTCCCTGGTGAGTAGCTTATGGATTCTGTCAAGGCTCCAACCATCCGATTTCTTAAGAACAAAGTCACAATCCCTTGTGTATCTGGAGAACGGTACAAATGCTCTGAGGGTGTAGCCTCCTATCATGACAGTTTTGGGGTTCTCGAACCCATCGGTGTGGCTGGAAAAATATTCTATCAGCCTCTCAATTTCTTCCTCTCTTGCCTTCATGCCGTCAGTGTGCTTAACCAAGCTCAACCACCTTCTCTATCGCCTCATCGATCTCTCTCTTGACAAAGTCATCATCGAATCTGGGTTCCCTGTGCTGGAACTTCACTCCGCTTAACTCGCCTAGCTGATGGAAGCCGTATTCCAAGGCCTGTTTGGCCCTTACATTGGTCTTCGAGATTCTCTTCCAGTAGGCTTCCTTGTACAACCTGTCTAAATCGATCCTGTTTCTGTTCGTGTACAAGGTGGCGAACGCGTCTGTGAAGGCCCAGTTCTGCAAGCAGTCTAACACGTTTTCCTCCAAATCTTCCACAAACAAGTTCCCGATTTTCCTGTACCTGATCTCTGGCCCCCCATAATATTTTACCTCGACATTCCAGCCTCTCTTCTTCGCGAATTCCTTCAAAGCCTTTCCATAGGACTTGTCCTTAACCTTCAAGACGTAGACATCCCTGTGGATGAAGTCGTTGTTCCAGAAGGATGCGGCCGTCTGGGCTGAGACAACCTTGAAATTCCTGTCTTTTCCCAAAAAGTCCCAGAAGTCCTTGATTTTAGCAGGAATCCAGTACCAGCCCCATCTGACTTTTTCGACTGAACCCTCCTTCGCCAACTTGTTCAAGTATTCCTTGGCGTTCGGCTCAATGCCCTTTACAGTCTTGACTCTAACCAAACTCCCTTTGTAATCTCCTAATTTTTCGTTAAATCCCTTCAAGTACTCGGGCATGTTCACCTTTTATTATTGTTTGGCAAAGTACTTAAACTTATTAGTTCGCCTTTTTAATTATCTTGGCAAAGAATGGTTTTAGTGGGTTTAATGCGTCTCGAACAGCCTCTTCGATCTCAATTATATCTTTCTCGACGTCATACGGCATTATTACAAAAACATTGTCATCAAATAAAGAAAAATCAGAATTAAAGAATTTTGACACATCTGGTCTAAGTCGCTCAGGTATTTAATTAATGTCTATTGGGATGTCGGACTCGCCCCCAATTTCGTTAATTCACTTCTTCTATATAATTGCCACGAAAGTGTAAAGCTATATTTGCCAGTCTAAACCACAGTCTGAAGCTTTCCCCCCGCACCTTTGAAGATTAATCTGGCTCAGGGTTAATTGTATTACAAAAGAAATAAAAGTAATACTATAAATCTTAAAGTATGGTGAATGCACCTTGAGTCATACCTTAACCGAGAAGGGGACCGTGACCATTCCCGCCAAAATAAGAAAGAAATACCGGCTCAGGAAGGGCTCACGCGTAGAGTTCGTCGAGACGGACGAAGGCGTCCTCCTCGTCCCCGTCATCCCCCTTGAGGAGCTCCACGGCGCGGACAGCGACAGGAAGGAGACAGTCTACAGGATGATCAGGGAGCTCCAGAAGGAGAGGAGGGAGGAGGCGCCTGGCAAAGAGTAGGCTCGTCCTCGACACAGGTCCTCTCATGCTTTACTTCGCCGGGGACAGGCGGGTCAAGGAGATCCTCGACGGCGCCGCCTCCGGTACGACCGAATGCTACACATGCGACACAAGCCTGGCGGAGCTCTACTACAAGACCTGCGAGGCGCTCGGCAGGGAGGTCGCAGACCTGAGGTACACCTCCCTCAGGAACTCCCCGATGGCTGTGCTCGCCACAGACGAGCGGCTCACGCGCACGGCGGGAGGCCTGAAGTGCGCGCACAGGAAGCTCGCCCTGGCGGACGCCTACGTCGTGGCAGCCGCGCAGAGGCTCAGGGGGACACTCGTCACGACGGATCACGTGATCGATGACCTTAAACTGGTGCAGACGAGACTAATGCAAGTTCCCTAGACGACTCCTCGATCCCCCGGGCTGAGGATAATTATTCCGGTCCTCTACAAACAGTTGTAAAGATCAGCAGCCTGCTCGGGCCTCCGAGGGCTCGAACCCCTTCCCCCCACCACTTCACTCATATTATATGTTTAGATGTATGTTTAAACATACACGCGAGAGGGAGAGATGACCAAAACCATAACCCTCAGGGACGACGTCTACAACAGGCT
>CAZYUK010000184.1:0-3377 GCA_964650675.1 uncultured Candidatus Bathyarchaeia archaeon | reverse complement strand
GTGAGGTCGCCGTAGCTCTTCTCCTCCTTCCTGTCGTACATGTAGCGCTTGTCCATGCCGTAGAGCTCCTTGAGCCCCTCGCAGGCGAGAGCGGCGAGCCCTATCCCCTTGTAGCTCGGGCCGAAGACGTAGTCGAAGTCAGGCAGGTCGCCACGCTCGATCAGGAGGGCTATGTAGCTCGCAAAGGCCCACTTCAGCTTTGCCAGGCTCTCACCGTCGGTGAGTGTGCCGAGGTTTACGAAGTAGGGGCTGGGGCGGCCGCTCTTCAGTATGAAGGGGGTCTTTGGGTCTGGCTGGAACCTGAGGGCGCCGCCCTTTATGAGGGCGTCGAGGAAGACCCTCTCGATCTTCTCCTGGCTCACCAGGCCCCGGCCCTCCGCCGTGAAGTCGCTGCTGTTCAGGTACTCCAGGAGCGTGCCGTAGTAGGTGACCGAGCCGCAGTATGTGCAGTGCAGCCTCGTCTCCTCTATGCGCTGCCCCGCCTCGACGTCGAAGATCGTCCTCGGCGGAGTGTACTTGGCGTTCGTCTGGCAGAGGGGGTTCGGGCACCTGAAGAGGCCTTCGACCCTCCGGGGGAGTTCTATCCTCCGCTTCTCCTTCACCTTCCAGTCATGGATGATGTTAAGCGTCGCCGAAGGGGCGACGAAGGCGATTATGTCTATGTCCTTCGAGGTGAGGTAGGTCCCCTCGACCTTAACGAGGTCCTTCGTCCCCATGCTCCTGCTGTCTACGTTGAGGGCAACGAGCGCCCTGGCGTCCGGGTCGACCTTAAGCAGCCTCAGCACCTGGAACGCCCTGCCGGCGGGGATGTGGTCGATGACCACCCCGTTCTCTATCTTCCTGACCAGGAGCTCCCTCTCTGACAAACGTTTACCCTGTTGATTCCCCGCGGCTACATGGAAAAATCTTCCTAGGCTCTGGGAGAAGGTTGATAAAAATGGGGGAAGAAAAAAGGGATTGTTTACGGGTCTGGGTGAACCTGGGCGCAGAAGTCCAGTTCGACGAGCTTGTAGCAGATGCCCAGATCGTGGGCCTCCTGCTCGACCTCGGTCATGCCGCACGCGATGTTACTGTAGTACTCAGAAGTCTTGAAGCTCGTGAATGCGCCCGTGCACTCCGTGAATGGTCCGAGGCACTCGGTCACGTGGAACGCCACCGGGTGGATGCTGTTGTAGTCCATCTCCAGGACAACCGTCGTCACGCCCGGCTGCAGGAGCTGGAGCCACTCCGCCCCTCCTCCTCGGAGGGCGTAGCATGCCCAGTAGGTGTCCTCCGCCATGTAGCCGTAGACTATGAATCCCTGAGTCTCGTTGAGGTCCTTGTAGGCTGAGATTATGGCGTATCCGTAGCGGTCGCCGACGACGTCGCTGTCGTACCAGAGGTGGTCAGGCGGCAGCAGGTTCGTCGAGGGGGGGACGATAGTGGGGAGGTCGATATGGCGTGACACCCTCAGCATCTTCGCCAACCGCATGATAAGGATGTTGACGAGGGCCAGCATAAGGGGCTGGACGAGTGGTTTGAGGGTCTACAGGAGGACCGCCTGGGAGACGATCATGCCGAGGGTGAACTGCGACAAGTGGGATTTCCAGTTTGAGAGCCTGTACAAGGCCGTCGAGGAGGGTCTAAGGGTCAGGGAGACCCCTATCACCTTCTACGAAAGGGCGGACGGCAGCTCCAAGTTCAGCTCCCGTGAGGCCCTCGGCTTCATCCGCTCCTTCTTCAGGATATGCCTATCGATTGAGTAGCTCAAGTTCTAAAAAATTGAGGATAAATTGGGTTAAGCCATCTTGTCTAAGATTCCATCTTCTCGATTATGTGTAGGAGGGCGCGGGCGATCACGGCGTTCTCCCAGTTCTCCGTCTCTGAGACCATCTGGAGGCCGAGCTTCACCGCCTCGTCCCCCTCCTCCGGTGGGGCGACTGGATCGACGATGATGTAGTTCTGAGCGATGAAGCTAACCCGGCAGTCGACGATCATGCCCGGCTCGAGTTCGCTGAAAATAGGGTTCTCCCTGTTGAAGAGAATCACCCTGCCGTCCTTCATCCGGCTTATGATGCTGTCCCCTTTACCCTTAAGAACTAATACAGTAAATTGGTCGCCAAGACTTACCTCGGGCTTAATGTCGGCGGAAATCAATTTAATCCCAGGATGTTCTAGTTTCTCATCCTTTATTAAGGGTGCTGGCGTTTGATAGCTATTAAGCGTAAATTTTATATGAATATTATCTTCCTTCAGCCAAGTTGAGTGCATAATTCGGATGTCTCTGAGCTTGGCTCAAATGTAGGAGGGTTCGTGATCTGGGAAAAGCATAACATTTTTATCTGCACATCGTGCAACGGTTGGTGGCGAACGCGCCTTCCGCCCATAGTCGGCGGCTTCGATCAGACGGAGGCTTCTGCCTCGGGATGAATGATCGGCTCCAGTGGCGGAAACATGTATGACGACCTGAGCAAAGGGGTCAAACCCTTCGGGTCGGAGATGGGTCGGGCTGATTGGATCTCCTCCGCAGTCACCTGAGTTGACTTGCGGTCATCTTAATTCCGATTGATCCCGTCGGACCCCACTGCTATCGAGGTGGGACTAAGCCATGCTAGTCGTACGCTTCCAACTAGGGAAGAGTGGCGTACTGCTCAGTAACACGTAGCTAACCTAACCTTGGGACGGGGACAACCCCGAGAAATTGGGGCTAATCCCCGATAGGCGTGGAGGCCTGGAATGGTTCTACGCTCAAAGGCACGGCGACCATGTTTGTCGTGTGCCCAAGGGTGGAGCTGCGGCCGATCAGGCAGTTGGTGAGGTAATGGCTCACCAAACCTTTGACCGGTACGGGCCATGAGGGTGGTAGCCCGGAGATGTGCACTGAGACAAGGGCACAGGCCCTACGGGGCGCAGCAGGCGCGAAACCTCCACAATGCACTGAAGTGCGATGGGGTTACCTCGAGTGCATCCTGAAGAAGGATGCTTTTCCACTGTGTAATGAGCCGTGGGAATAAAGGGGGGGCAAGACTGGTGTCAGCCGCCGCGGTAACACCAGCCCCCTGAGTGGTGGGGACGTTTATTTGGCCTAAAGCGTCCGTAGCTGGCTGTATCCGTTACCCGTCAAATCCAGCGTCTCAAGCGTTGGGCCGCGGGTGGTACCATACAGCTAGAGGGTGGGATAGGTGAGCGGTATTCCTGGGGTAGGGGCGAAATCCTTTGATCCCAGGAGGACCACCAGTGGCGAAGGCTGCTTACTAGAACACGTCTGACGGTCAGGGACGAAAGCTGGGGTAGCGAACCGGATTAGATACCCGGGTAGTCCCAGCTGTAAACGATGCTCGCTAGGTGTTGGGTCGGCCACGCGCCGCCCCAGTGCCGCAGGGAAGCCGTTAAGCGTG
>CAZYUK010000183.1:0-3413 GCA_964650675.1 uncultured Candidatus Bathyarchaeia archaeon | reverse complement strand
GCTTTCGGAGATCAGGAGCAGGGCGGACCTCCTACAGTTCCTCAGCTGGTACAACCGTGAGCACGCTCAGGGAGTCTTCTACCTCCAGGAGTTCATCCCCAACCATGGGTACGACGTCCGCTGCCTGGTCGTGGACGGCGAGGTGGTCGGCAGGGAGAAGAGGTTCAACCCTGACGACTTCAGGTACAACGTCGCCGCCGGCGGCTCGGCCGAGGCGTTCGGGGATGCCTCGTACGACGAGCTGTCGGTGAAGGCGGCCGAGGCTGTTGGGCTGAACATCGCCGGCATCGACATCCTCCCCTCGAAGGATGGTACGCCTTACATCCTCGAGGCTAACTGCTTCCCCGGCTACAAGGCGCTCATGGACGCGACGCACATCCAGGTCCACGAGAGGATAGTCGACTACTTCCAGCGCCTCCTGTTGGAGTGACGATCCGGAAAATCCCTTCACGTTTTCGTTGAGGGGGGAGCTAAGATTTCCCGAACCTGCTGAAGGCTAGGATGCCCGCTATCAGGATGACGACGCTCATGGCGGCGACCACGGCTAGGTCGAGTAGCACCACCGGGCTCGTCAGGGGGGCGCCCCTCAGGAATATCGAGGTCAGGGCGTCCGTGACGTAGTAGCTCGGGACGAACCTGCCGACGGACTGCAGCGCCGGGATGAAGGTTCCGAGCAGCATCTGAGGCAGTATGAAGAGGAAGCTGAGGCCCGTGGCAGCGCCGCTGCTCTTCACAACCGAGGCGGTGAGGAGGCCGAAGCCGATGTTGCATACGACTAGGAGGAGGACGATGGCGAAGGCGTAGGCCACCTCGGCGGCGCCGCCCAGGGCGTGGAAGCCCATGAGCCTCGCTCCGGCGTAGATGATGGCCACCTGCAGTGTCCCCGTGGCCAGGTTCGCCAGTATCTGGCTCGTGAAGATCTCCGATGGGGTCGTCGGCGTCACCGCGATGCGCCTCAGTAGCCCCTGCTCCCTCTCCGACGTGAACGCCTGGGCAACCGTCATAGTGATGAATATCGCGGCGTAGGCGAAGAGGCCCGGGGCCATGTAGTCGAACTGGCTGAGCTGGCTGGAGGCGACGAGGGTCGGGTTCCCTATCCTAACTGGCTGGGGCGCCGAGACTGCCATATCGCCGTAGATCGTCGTGGACAGGACCCTCTGGACGACCGGGGGCACGGCCGCGCTTACGATCATGGAGCCCTTGTCCAGGGAGAGGCCTACGGTCGAGTTCACCCACGCCCCAGGGTTGTTGGGGTTGAGCCTGAACGAATCTATGCTCGCGCCGAAGTTCTCGGGGATGACGATGACGGCGTCGATGCTCCCCTGAAGCAGATCCTTCATGGCTGTGGAGTTGTCCTGGTAGTCGACGACGACGAGCATGCCTGTGGCCGAGATCCCGCTCTTGAAGGCGGCCGCCCATGGGGTCGCCGAATGGTCGAGGTTCACGACGCCTACGGCGTAGGTCGTGTCCCCTCCCCCGCCCAGGGCGCCGAAGGTTGCGCCGAAGGCGACCGTGAGCATGACGGGGAAGAGTATCACCATGAAGAGGAGGGCGGGCTCGCGGTAGACCTTCCTCAGCTCCTTCCCGGTGAGGGCGAGGATGCGCTGCGCGTTCACCTCAGGTCTCCTCCCTGATCTTCCGTCCTGTAAGCTTGATGAAGACCTCCTCTAGGTTGGTGGCGCTGTGTTTCTTCATCAGGGATCGGGGGGTGTCCAGGGCGATCAGCCTGCCCATGTCTATGATGCCCACCCTGTCCGCGAGGCTCTCCGCCTCCTCGATGTAGTGGGTCGTCAGTATGATCGTCTTGCCACGCGCCTTCAGGCCCCTGATGAAGTCCCACGTCGCGTGCCTCGTCTGGGGGTCCATGGCCACCGTCGGCTCGTCGAGGAATGCTATAGCAGGGTCGTTGACGAGCGCCATGGCGAGGTTCACCCTCCTGATCATCCCTCCGCTGTACTTCCCTGCCTTGGTCGAAGCCGTCTCAACGAGGCCGACGGTCTCGAGGAGCTCGTCAGTCTTCTCCTTGAGCAGGTCCCTGGGCATGTTGTGGAGCCTGCCGAAGAGCTCGACGTTCTCCCTGCCTGTGAGGAATGTGTAGTAAGCCGGCTCCTGAGGGCAGACGCCTATCATCTTCCTGATCTCGTGCATCTCTGTGCGGATGTCGTGTCCGCCCACCCTGGCGGCGCCGCTCGTCGGCTCCAGGAGGCCGCAGAGGATCTTGATCGTGGTCGTCTTGCCCGCGCCGTTTGGGCCGAGCAGCCCGAAGAGTTCACCCTTCTCGATGCCGAGGCTGAGGTCGTCGACGACTGTTTTGTCCCCGAATTTCTTCGTCAACGATTCGAGTTCGATGTCGAGCATGTGCTCCGCCGACCTTCTCGGTGAGAAAATTCTGTATCATATATAAGTCTATTTCAAGACCATTCTTTGAGGGGATGGCTTCGGCCTTGATGGGGTTTTTGATCCAGAATATTTTCTCCATGAGGCGTGCACAGGGAAAGGTATAACATCCCCCATTCCGTAGGCAAGTACCGGTGAGATGAGTGGTCTACTGCGCAAATTGTGGCAGGCAGGTCGATGACGACGCCAACTTCTGCCCGAAGTGCGGCGTAAAGACCGAGAAGGGGGTCAAGGAGGGTGTCGCCTCGCCCTGGTTCTCCGACCCCCGCTGGAGGCAGGATGTGGACTCCGCCCTGCAGAAGGCGGGGAGGAGCATAGACGATGGGCTGAAGGTCGCCAAGGACAGCCTCAGGGACGCGGCGAAGCGGGTCGAGGAGGAGGTCCAGACCGCGAGGAAGGACTTCAGGGAGAGGGCCGGCCCCGTCTTCTGCAAGTCATGTGGCCAGGAGAACACCCGCTACGCGAGGTTTTGCACCAAGTGCGGCAAGGAGCTGAAGTAGCTCCCTTTTTTTGAATTATTTTCTCTGAACTCTGTCCACGTCGACGAGGACGACTATGACAGCGTTCACCATCACTATGCCGTGGGTCTTAGCCTCGTCCCTCGTCGTCTCGGCGGGGAACCTGATTCCCCCCTTGACGACGCTGATCCTCCTCTTCCCCTCGGGGAGTATGGATAGAACAGCGTCGCCGTCCACCTTCTCGGGGTTCGGCGTGGCTATCGTCACGTCGACCATGAGCGCCTCCTCGAGCTCCGAGAAGCTGCCGACCTTGAACAGCTGGCCCAGCCCGACCATGCTGCCGTGGCTGATCGCGTCCTTGACCGCCCTCTGGGCCGCCTTCGTTTCGTCCTCCCCGTGGAGGTCGACCCCCGTCCCCACCTCGACGAGGTAACGCCTGTAATCCAACCCTCCGCACCGATCCTCTCAGGCGCCGGCGCGGATAAAAGCCTTCACGGCGGGCGAGCAAGGCATAAAAGGCTAAACTTCATCTACTCAGTAAACTTCATCCGGGGGTTC
>CAZYUK010000182.1:0-3421 GCA_964650675.1 uncultured Candidatus Bathyarchaeia archaeon | reverse complement strand
ACGCTGGGCGGCCACGTGCGCGTCGGCATGGAGGACAACATATTCCTCAGCCGCGGCGAGCTGCTGAAGACCAACGCGGACCTCGTAAAGCGTATAGCCACCATCGCGGGGGCCCTCAACATCGAGGTTGCCTCGCCTGACGAGGCCAGGAAGATACTGGGCCTGAGGAAGTGACCAACTTGGACAAGCTCATAATCACGGCGGCCGTCACAGGCGGCGAGTACGTGAGCAGGGAGACCACGCCCCACGTGCCCAACACGGTGGACGAGATAGTGAAGGAGGTTGTCGCCAGCGTAGAGGCCGGCGCCAGCGTCGTCCACTTACACGCTAAGGACCCCGTCACCGGCGAGGCTTGGAGCGGCGACCCCAACCCGCTGCTCAAGGAGTACATCGAGCGCATCAGGGAGGAGGTGGACGTGGTCATCAACGTCACCACGGGCGGCGGACGCGTCGGGAACCCGCCAGAGGCCTGGGACAGGCTTGTGGAGGTGCGGTGCAGGCTGGGCGAGGAGATGATGAGTCTAAACATGGGCACCATGAACAGGTGGGCCGAGCACCCCACAGGCGACACCTTCCTCAACACCGTGAAGATGATCGAGCGCTGGTGCGGCTACATGGTGAAGCACCATGTGAAGCCCGAGCACGAGGTCTATGACACGGGCATGATAAACGTGTGCAGGCAGCTGGCCGAGAAGAAGATAGTACCCGAGCCGCTGCACGTCCAGTTCGTCATGGTGGGCCGCACAGGGTTCCTGCCTTCGCCCAGGATGCTCCAGTACTGCGTCGACCTGCTGCCGCCCTCGTGGACGTGGAGCGTCTGCGCCTTGGGCCGCAACGAGATACCAATGGCCGCGGTGGCGACGGTGATGGGAGGCCACGTACGGGTGGGCTTCGAGGACAACGTGTTCCTCAGGCGCGGGGTGCTGGCCGAGAGCAACGCCCAGCTGGTCACCAAGGTGGTCAATATTGCTAGGGAGCTGGAGCGGGAGGTCGCCTCGGTGGACGACGCCAGGGAGATGCTGGGCCTCAGAAAACCGTGAATTAGCTATAAAATAATAAAGGTCTAGACGCAAAGTAACTGTGATCGACATGGACATGGATGACAAGAAGGCTAAGCGAGTCACCATAGACCTGGACGAGGTGATAACCCGCAGCGACGGCACCACGGCCTCCATGAGGGAGTTCGTCAAGGAGATGCTCCATTACAACCCCGACTTCGAGGTCACCACCAGCCCCCGTGGCGAGACCTGGTACCTCAAGAAAAAGAAGTAGCCGAGTCAGGCCGCCGTTATCTTCCGCATCTTCTCCTCAAAGCCCGGGTCCCTGACTCTGTGTGACCCGTACTGCATCTCCTCTAGGCTGTAGCCCATGGCGAACCCCAGGAGCTGAAGGTAGAACAGCGCGGGCACTTTGAAGGGTATCCCCAGCTTCCTGGCGGCCATCATCTGTCCGGTGTCGTACTGCTGGTAGCACTGTGGACAGATGACGGTGACGCAGTCGGCGCCCGCCTTCCTCATACTCTCCAGCCTGTTCCTGAGCCACGCGCACCCCTCCTCCTGCTGACCGCGCGCGTATACAGGTTCCACTGATTCTGCGTAGTTCGTCTTAAATATAATTTGGCTCGGCCTCATATGATCCTTCACGGCTTTGAAGACTTCTGGCGTAACTGCGTGCATTGGGTATCTTCACCTGAAACTATTTACTCTAGCGTTTTACGCGAAATTTGCCCCATGCGTTCAATTTAAGTACTTCTAAGGGAAGCAGTTATGATTACTGTGAATACGGGCGACTATATGCGTTTTGCATTTATGTGCAAAAAAGAAAAGCCTAATCAAAGAGTGGATAAGAAAGTCGCCATAATAGGTGCTGGACCCTCTGGATTAGCAGCCGCAGGCTACCTAGCCTGTAAAGGCTATGGGATCACTCTCTTCGAGAGGCTCCCTTTTCCAGGAGGGATAATGGTTTTTGGGATTCCCGAATCTAGGATCCCAAGAAATAGAGTACTCCTAGGATGCAAAGAGTTAGAAGAGATATTTGACGTAGAGATAAAAACCTCGTGCAAAGTAGCAGTCGATGGAGTCAAGATTCTCGGTGACGACTTCGTAAAGGAGACTGTGGAGCTACAGAAAGTGGTGGATGAATTCGACGCCATTATAATAGCGACCGGCACCTGGAACTCGAGAAGCCTTCCAGCGGAAGGATCAAACTTCAATGGCATCTACTCTGCCCTAGAATATTTGTTTAGAAGCAAGGCCCATGAGCTAGGCCTGCTGCCCAAAAAAGAGAAGATAAAACTCGGCTCCAATGTGGCCGTCATCGGCTCGGGGTTGGTGGCGGTGGACGCCGCTTTGGAAGCCGTCAGAGAGGGGCATTCAGTTAACCTCATCTCTATAGAGAACGGGTTAGACGCCCCATCAGGAAGCTACGAAATAGGCAGACTTAAGAGAAAAGGAGTCTCGCACACGGAGAGGACAGTCGTAAAGAGGGTTCTGGGGGAGGGAAAGGTCAAGTCTATAGAGGTAATCAGCGTGAACGCCGATGTGAAGGGCGGAGTGGTCCTAAAAATGGAGCAGATCCCCGGCACAGAGAGGATAATCGACGACGTGGACAACATCATCGTGGGGATAGGCCAGATACCGACGCCGCCGTTCAGCAAGGAGTTCCAGGAGATAAAGACCCTAAGGTGGGGCGGGATCGAGGTCAATGGCGAGTCCATGTCATCCAAGGACAAGGTGTTCGCGACAGGCGACGTGGCGACGGGAATCAGCAAGGTGGGGAGAGCCCTACAGACCGGCCTGAAGACAGCCACCTGGGTTGACAGATACCTTCATGGTACGGCTTGAGGTACAATTTTGACCAAGGTAAAGTTCGTGGACATGGAGAAATGCATCGGCTGCGAGGTATGCGAGAAGGTCTGCGAGTTCCTGAACTCGAAGCCTCGGGCGAAGATAATCTCCACAAAAGACGGAGTGCTTGTACCGATAACTTGCCTCCACTGCACCACTCCGATCTGCATCGATGTCTGCCCCACGGGGGCGGTATATAAGGATGTGGAAGGCCCCATCCGCTTCCGGCGCAACAGGTGTATAGGATGTAAACTATGCGTAGCAGCGTGCCCCTTTGGGGTACCAGACATAGACCCCGCCAAGGGATTCATGACGAAATGCGATCTATGTATGGAGAGGTCGAGGGACGATCTACCCCCGGCGTGCGTGGAACTGTGTCCAACCGGGGCGATGGTATGTGGGGAGTACGAGGAAGTCGTGGAACCCTCCAAGAGCAAGGCCGTGAAGCTACTCACAGGAAAGAGAGTGATACAAAAGAACTCGGAGAGAGAACCCGAACACACAGGAGGCTGAACCCCGTGTACCAAGCCATACTTGCGTTACCAGCATTGATTTATATCTTCAATAAGAGATCA
>CAZYUK010000181.1:2351-3452 GCA_964650675.1 uncultured Candidatus Bathyarchaeia archaeon | reverse complement strand
CGTGCTCGTTGGCTAGCACGGCCATGAGGACGGCCTCCTTCGACTCCGCCGGTACGCCGAGGAGGTCATTCTCCTTGACGGGCACGGGGCGGAGCCTGGAGGCTAGGCGCTTCATCATGTGGCTGTTCCTGGAGCCGCCGCCCGAGACGAAGACCTCGTCTACTCGGCCCCCGGCCGGCAGCAGCCCCTCGTACGCCCTCGCAATCGACGCCACCGTGAGGTCCGTCACAGTGGCCACGAGGTCATCGAAGCCGATGCCCCTCCCCTCAGCCTCCCGGACGACCATCGAGGCGTATTGCTCGCCGAACTCCTCCCTCCCAGTCGTCTTGGGCGGATGCCTCGCGAAGTACGGGTTGGCTAGAAGGTCTTCCAGAAGCTGGGCGTCGACGTGACCCTTGGCGGCGATAGAGCCGTCCTCGTCGAAGCCCCCGCCGGTGTAGTGCCTGACGACGGCGTCGATGACCATGTTCCCAGGCCCCGTGTCGAAGGCCACCACATCGTCGAGCTTCGCCGCGGCTGGGAGATAGGTGAGGTTGGCTATTCCCCCGATGTTCTGGAGTATCCTGCTCCGCGTCGGGTGGCGGTGCATTATGTAGTCAAGGTACGGCGTGAGTGGCGCGCCCTCGCCCCCCGCGGCCACGTCCGCCTTCCTGAAGTCGGCGACCGTGGGGACGCCTGTCCTCTCTGCGATGACGGAGGGCTCCCCGATCTGGAGGGTCGACCTCGCCCCATAACCGGCGACCTCGCGTTGGGCAGGGAGATGGTGGATTGTCTGGCCATGGGAACCGATGAGGTCGACCTCGCTGGGCTCCAAGCCGGCCTCATCCATCAGCCTCAGCGCGCTCTCAGCGAAGAACTCGCCGAGGACGAAGTTCATCGCGCACACCTTGTCGACCGTCGATGTCTCGGGGGTGAATAGCTCGAAGACAGCCCTCCGCAGTTCCGGCGGGTAGGGGTTCGTCAAGAAGCCGATGATCCGTATCTTGGTCGACGTGCCTGAGCCTGTGATCTCAGTGGCGACGGCTGAGACGCCGTCTGCTGATGTCCCGGAGATGAGCCCGATGATCCTGCGCGACTCCTTCTCCCTCATCAGGTTCAACC